>NZ_JAPFQV010000005.1:0-151452 GCF_033804685.1 Micromonospora sp. RTP1Z1 | reverse complement strand
CGCCTGCGCGGGGGCGGTGTGCTGCTGGTTCCAGTTCGCCTCGGCCTCGAAGAGCTTCTCGAGTTCACCGCGGTCGAGGAAGATGCCGCGGCACTCGCCGCACTGGTCGATGATGACGCCGCTGCGCTCGTACTGGCGCATGTCTCCGTGGCACTTCGGGCAGGTGAGCTGCATGCCATCGAAGGTACCCGGTGGAATCACGCCGTGGCGGTCAGCATCTGCGCCACCTCGTCGTCGGAGACCTCGTGGAAGTCGTCGTAGTACGCGCCGACCGCGCCGAAGTCCGGCGGGGTCTGGACGCAGACCACCTGGTCGGCCTCGGCGACCAGCATCTCGTACGCCTGCTCGGAGCCGACCGGGACGGCGACGACCACCCGGCTGGCGCCCAGGTGTCGGGCGACCTGCACGGCGGCGCGCGCGGTGGCCCCGGTGGCCAGGCCGTCGTCGACGATGACCGCGGTGCGCCCGCGCAGGTCCAACGGGGGCCGGCCGGCGCGGTAGCGGCTCTCCCGCCGGTCCAGTTCGGCCTGCTCCCGCTGTCGCACCTCGGCCCGGTCGCTCTCGCTCAGCCCGCCGGCGATGCTCTCGTTGAGCACCTCCACCCCGTCGGGGCCGAGCGCGCCGTAGGCGAGCTCGGGCGCCCAGGGCATGCCGAGCTTGCGGACCACCAGCACGTCCAGCGGCGCGCCGAGCCGCTGCGCGACCAACCGGGCCACCGGGACACCGCCGCGGACCAGCCCGAGGACGATGACGTCCGGCTGCCCGGCGAGTTCGCTGAGTCGGTCGGCGAGCACCTCGGCGGCCTCGGTCCGGTCGCGATACGTGGTCATGTCCTCAGGTCTACGCCCTGCCGGCGTCCTCCGCCCGGCACTTGCCGGGAAATCCGGTCAGCGGGCAGCCGCCGGGCTGTCGGCGGCCCGGGTCGCGGCGAGCGCGAGCGCGGGGGCCCAGACCAGCAGGGCCAGCGGGTAGAGCAGGTAGCCGAAGCGGGTCGACGGCATCAGCAGGATCGCGGCGAGCAGCCCGTACCCGCCGATCAGCGCGGTGGCGGCGGCGGTGCGCGGCGGACGGCGGACGAGCCGGACGGCGATCGCCACCCCGACCGCCACCAGCAGCGCGGCGGCGAGCACCCGGCCGGCGGGCAGCAGGGTGGCGATCAGGTGGCCGGGGAACGGGGACTGCGCGGGACTGGTCACCAGCCCGTGTCCGAGCGGGAAGCGCAGCACGTTCTCCACCAGGGCGTCCCGGTCGACCAGCAGGGCGGGCAGGAGCGCGGCCACCGGCAGCCCGACCGCGCCGAGGGCGGTGCGGACGCCGGCCCGGCGGGTGGCCGCCCAGAAGATCAGGACGGCCGCGACCGGCCAGGCGAAGAGCTTCAGCGCGCCGGCCACCCCCACCGCGAGGCCGGCCCGGCCGGGCCGGTCGGCGGCGGCGAACGCGAGGGCCAGCAGGCAGAGCGCGAGTACGGGCAGGTCGTCACCGCCGGTGGCGAGGGTGAGCGCGCAGACCGGCAGCACGGTGGCCGCCTGTACGCCGCGCAGCACGGCGGCGTCCCGGCGGCCCGGCGCCGGAGCGGGCCGGCCACGCAGGGTGCCCACGGCCAGGGCGAGCACCAGCGCGGTGACCAGGGCGAACCAGACCCGCGAGTCGGTCCACCAGGCGTCGACGGCCGCCCGGGGCAGCCCGAACAGCGCCATTCCCGGCTGGTACGGGGTGTAGCCGAGCAACTGCTCGGCGGGGGGCAGCGAGGCGATCGCGTCATGTCCGAGGTAGGGGGTGCCGTGTTCGGCGAGCCGGGCCCCGGCGTGCTCGACGACGACCACCTCCTCCTGCGCCCGGTCGGTACGCCCCGCCGCCCGCTGGATGCTCAGCACCGCCAGCGGCAGCAGCGTCGCGGTGGCCCACGCGAAGGCGGTCACCGCCGCGCGAACGGCGAGCCCGGTGGCAGCGGCGTCGGGCCGGTGCCGCCGGACCAGGAGCTGGCCGGTCACCGCGAGCGCCGCCACCAGGTAGCCACCGGCGGCGATCGCCCCCCAGGCGCGGTGCGGCGCGAGGGTGGAGGTGGCGGCGGTGACTGCGGCGAAGGCCGCCGACACCGCGTACAGACCGAGGTCGAGGGCGAGGCCGCCGGCGGCGGAGTCCAGGGCCGGCCAGTGCCGGCGGCTGCGGAACGTCCGTTGGAGGGTGGCGGTCACGCCGGCCAGTCTCGCAGACGGTGGCCGCCCGGGTCAGCGCCGCCGGGGCTCGTCGGCGGTCTGGCCAGGGATGGTCGGGGCACCGGACGGCCGGCCGCGACCGGCCTGGCGGCGGCCGGGCAGGCGGATCACCGCGCCCGCGTCGTGCAGCGGGGGCGCCAGGGTGCCCGGCCGCCCGCCCGCGCCGCGCTGGAGGGCGGCGAGCAGCGAGCCGGTCGGCAGCGGCCGGGCGAAGAGGTGGCCCTGCCCGGCCGCGCAGCCCAGCTCCCAGAGCGCCCGCCGCTGCGGCTCGCTCTCCACGCCCTCGGCGACCACGGCCAGGTCGAGGCTGCGGCCCAGGTCCAGGGTGGACCGGATCACTGCGGCGGCCTCGGCCGAGGTCTCCATCGCGGTCACGAAGCTGCGGTCGATCTTCAGCTCGTGCACCGGGATGCGGGAGAGCAGGGAGAGCGATGAGTAGCCGGTGCCGAAGTCGTCGAGGGCGAGCCGGACGCCCGAGTCGCGCAGCCGGCTGAGCACCCGGTCGACCACGTCGAGCTGGCTGAGCGTCAGCGTCTCGGTCAGCTCCAGCACCAGCCGGTCGGGTGGCAGGTCGTGCGCCCGCAGCCGGGCCAGCACGGCCCCGGGGAAGCGGGCGTCGAGCAGGCTCCGTGGCGAGACGTTCACCGACACCGGCAGGTCGAAGCCGGCGGCGCGCCAACTGCCCGCCGCGATCAGCGCCTGGTCAAGGATCGCCTCCGCGAACGCGGGCAGCAGGCCGGAGCGTTCGACCGCCTCCAGGAAGCGAAGCGGATCGATGATGCCGTGGGTGGGGTGGTGCCAGCGGGCCAGCGCCTCCGCGCCGGTGACCTCGCCGCTGCCCAGGTCGACGATCGGCTGGAAGTTGACGGTGAACTCGTGGTCGGCCACCGCCCGGGGTAGCTCACCACCGAGGGTGAGCCGGCCGAGGTCGGCGGTGTCCCGGGTCGGCGCGTACGTGGAGATCCGCTGGCCGGCCCGCTTGGCCTGGTACATCGCCACGTCGGCGCGGCGCAGCAGCTCGGTCATCCCGCCGGTGGCCGGCGCGACGGCGATACCGCCGCTGGCCTCCACGCTGATCCGCATGCCGTCCAGGTCGAGCGGCTCGTGCAGGGCCGCCAGCAGGGCCTCCGCGCGGTGCGCGGCGACCGCCGGGGCCGGCAGCCCCCGCAGCAGTACGGCGAACTCGTCCCCGCCGAGCCGGGCCACCAGGTCGCCGGGGCGGGTGGCCCCACGCACCCGGTCGGCGACCTGCATCAACACCCGGTCCCCGGCGCCGTGCCCGAGCGTGTCGTTGACCTCCTTGAAGTGGTTGAGGTCGATCAGCACCAGCGCGGTCACTCCGTCGGCGTGCCGGTTGGTGAGCTGCTCGGTGCCCTCGTCCAGCAGTTGGCGCCGGTTGGCCAGCCCGGTCAGGGCGTCGTGCGCGGCGGCGTGCGCGTGCTCCTCGGCGATCCGGGCCAGCTCGGCGTACGCCTGCGCGTTGCGGACCGCGGTGCAGAGCGCGGAGGCGAACGTACGCAGCGTGTACTG
Organism: Micromonospora sp. RTP1Z1; assembly: GCF_033804685.1. Lineage (NCBI taxonomy): Bacteria > Bacillati > Actinomycetota > Actinomycetes > Micromonosporales > Micromonosporaceae > Micromonospora > Micromonospora sp. RTP1Z1. The sequence continues at coordinate 147,706 of NZ_JAPFQV010000005.1, read as the reverse complement.
CTCCCGCTCGGAGAGCTCGACCGGGCCGGCGAACCGCAGCCGCAGCACGCCCACATCGACGGACCGGTCGTGCCCCTCCAGCGGGACCGGAACCACCGTCCCGTCGACCGTGCTCGGCTCGCCGGTCGGTCCGTCGTACCGGATGGCAGCACCAGTGCCACGGATGGTGCGACCGGCGTCGCGCAGTTCGATTTCGACCTCGTCAGCGGAGAACAGTTCGGCTGCCTGGGTGACGGCGGTGGTCAACACCTCGTCGAGGTTGACGACGTTGAGCGCGTCGGTGGTTCGGGCGAGTCGCTGCCAGGCCTGCTGTTCGGTGCGGGTGCGGATCCGGGTGGAGTAGGCCAGGTGCAGGCTCAGCACAAGTGGAGGAACGGCGAGCAGCAGCCGGGTGTCCGCTCGGAGAATGACGAGCGTGCTCACGGCGACGACGAAGCGCACGCCGTATCCGGCTAGGCGGAGATCCAGGTTGCTACGGAACTGTCGGGAAATCTTCGTGCCCGAAGCCAGCGCGATGACCGGGATGGGGAGAACCTCGTCGATCGTCGCGGCGACGAGATAGGCGACGGCGAGCAGCGACGCCGTGCGGAGTGGAGCCATGGGTTGCCAAGTCCAGTGCACCAGCGCCAGCGCTGATCCGGCTCCCCACGCCACCAGGATGTTCTTGCCGACGCCGAACGCGAGCTTCATCGCAGGCAGCCGGTACGACGCGATTGCGATGCCCGCGCCGGTGCAGAGCACCACCCAGGGGGTCGGTGCGATGGCCACCCCGATCACGATGGCCGTTTCGGTCCAGCTGATGAGGTGGCTGGTGGACCTGATCCGTATCCGCGCCTTGACGAAGTGGCCGACGGCGATCATGAAGATGAGCATCACGAGGGTCGCGATGTCGTAGCTGGTGTGGGGTGCGGCGGACGTGAAGATCAGGCGAACGGAGGCCAGCGCGACGATCGAGGCAGCAACGACGACGAGACCGACGAGCAGCCGGAGCCGTCGTTCGGTCTCATTCTCGCGTCGCCTGGAAAGTGCCACTCCGCTCCCGGCTGACTACCGCGCCTGTAGTCGGACCGTACACTCCGTCGGCCGGTAAGTCCCGTGCCGATGTCAGCCCCATTCGTTGCCGCGCATGTCGACTGCCCTCCGCCCTGCTTGTCGGATGCATTTCCTTGGCGTTTTGGCTACCTGAATGAAAAGCAGCTTAAGTGAGATAACGCCTAGTACGTGAGGATAAATGTCGGTATCCTCAACATTAGGGAATCCTGCGACCATTCGTCACAGCCTGTCCACGACATGAGTGCGGAGAGCGCCTGTTGCATCCCTTTCTGTATCCGCTCGGCTGCGGAACGCTGTGGTGCTGAGTTGGGTGTTCGGCGGGCTTGCTCGGCTATCAGTCTGCCGGGTGCCTTACGGCCGCTCATCCATACTTCAGTTCGACTGTCGGAACGGATCAGGGGAAGTGCGCCGGAACACGAATCTGCGGCGCTCCTCCCGAGGATCGCGGCACGCGTCGTACCCGAAAGATAGGCTCGCGGCCGTGACCGAACCCGCGCAGCTCACCCACGTCGACCCGGCCGGCGCGGCCCGGATGGTCGACGTCTCCGCCAAGCCGGTCTCGGGTCGGCTCGCCGTCGCGGCCGGCCGGCTCCGCACCACCGCCGAGGTGGTCGACCTGCTGCGCCGCGACGGCCTGCCCAAGGGCGACGCGCTCGCCGTCGGGCGGTTGGCCGGCATCATGGGCGCCAAGCGCACCCCCGACCTGATCCCGCTCTGCCACCCCATCGCCCTGCACGGGGTCACCGTCGACCTGCGGCTGACCGGCGACACGGTGGAGATCACCGCCACCGCGAGGACCGCCGACCGGACCGGGGTCGAGATGGAGGCGCTGACCGCGGTGGCCGTCGCCGGCCTCGCCCTGGTCGACATGGTCAAGGCCGTCGACCCGGCGGCCAGCGTGGACGCGGTCCGGGTGCTCCGCAAGGAAGGCGGCAAGACCGGCGAGTGGGTTCGGCCGGAGGACCGGCCGTGATCCGGGCCCGGGTGGTGGTCGCCTCCAACCGGGCGGCCGCCGGGGTCTACGCCGACACCAGCGGTCCGATGCTCGTCGTCGGCCTGCGTGAGCTGGGCTGTCAGGTCGACGAGCCGGTCGTGGTGCCGGACGGCGACCCGGTCGGCGAGGCGCTGCGCGCGGCCCGGGCCGACGGCGTCGACGTGGTGGTGACCAGCGGCGGGACCGGCATCACCCCGACCGATCGGACGCCGGACGTGACCCGGGCCCTGCTGGACTACGAGATCCCCGGCATCGCCGAGGCCATCCGGGCGCACAGCCGGGACCGGGTCCCCACCTCCGCGCTCTCCCGCGCGGTCGCCGGCGTGGCGGGTCAGATGCTCGTGGTCAACCTGCCCGGCTCGACCGGCGGCGCGAAGGACGGGCTCGCCGTGCTCGGGCCGATCCTCCGCCACGCCGTCGACCAGCTGCGCGGCGGCGACCACTGACGGCGCGCGCCCGCCGCCCCGGCGATAGGCTCGCCGGATGAGCACGGAAACCGCAGCCGCGGCGGCCCAGGTCGCCGCGCCGCCGCCGGCCGGCTGGGAGGAGGCCCGCTCCCGGGTGTACGCGGTCGGCCTCGCCGCCGCGCTGCCCGCGGTCAACCGGCCGCTCGCCGGCATCGACGGCCACACCCTCGCCGAGCCGCTGACCACCCGGACGGACCTGCCTGCGTTCCCGACCTCCAGCGTGGACGGCTGGGCGGTGCGCGGAGACGGTCCGTGGGAGGTCGTGGGGCGGGTGCTCGCGGGGAACACCCCGTCGCCGCTGGCCGCCGACGGCACCACCGTCGAGATCGCCACCGGCGCGATGGTCCCGGCGGGGACCACCGCGATCCTGCGGATCGAGGAGTCCACCCGGACCGCCGACCGCCGGGTCGCGGGCACGCCCCGGCCCGTGGCGGAGTGGCGCGAGCCGGGCGAGGAGGCGTACGCCGGGGAGGAACTGCTCCCGGCCGGCACCCCGGTCGACCCGGCGTTGATCGGGCTGGCCGCCTCCTGCGGTTACGACACCCTCCGGGTCCGCCGGCAGCCACGCGCCGCGCTGCTGGTCTTTGGTGACGAGCTGCTGACCTCCGGTCCGCCGGCCGCCGGCCGGGTCCGGGACGCCCTCGGCCCGGCGGTGCCCGCCTGGCTGCGCCGGTACGGCTGCCAGGTCCGCCCGGCCGACGTGGTCGGTCCGGTGGCGGACACCCTCCCCGCCCACGTGGCCGCCGTGCGCGCGGCCCTCGCCAACGCCGACCTGGTCTGCACGACCGGTGGCACCATGCACGGGCCGGTCGACCACCTGCACCCGACGCTGGAGGCGCTGGGCGCCGACTACGTCGTCAACACCGTCGCGGTCCGCCCCGGCTTCCCGATGCTGCTGGCCCGGCTGGTCGACGCGGACGGCCGGGTGCGGTTCGTCGCCGGCCTGCCCGGCAACCCGCAGTCCGCCATCGTCGCGCTGGTCTCGCTGGTCGCGCCGCTGCTCGCCGGCCTCCAGGGGCGACCGATGCCGGCGCTGCCGCACGCCACCCTCGCCGAACCGGTCCCCGGCCGGGGCGACCACACCCATCTCGCCCTGGTCCGGCTGGACCGGGCCGCCGGCACCGCCCATCCGGTACGCCACGTCGGCTCGGCGATGCTGCGCGGCCTGGCCGGCGCGGACGGCTTCGCGGTCATCCGCCCCGGCACCAGCGGCGAGGCCGGGGCGCGGGTGCCGGTCGTACCGCTGCCGCTGACCCCCGGAGAGCGGACATGGTGAGCCCGGCCGGGACCATCGCCCACGGCGCCGTCACCGAGCAGCCGCTCGACCTCGCCGCCCACGAGGCCGCGGTCGCCGACCGGCGGGCCGGCGCGGTGGTCTCCTTCCAGGGGGTGGTCCGCGACCACGACCACGGCCGCCCGGTGACCAGCCTCGAGTACGAGGGCCACCCCAGCGCCGAGACCGTGCTACGCGAGGTCGCCGCCGAGATCGCCGCCGACCCGGACGTCTACGCGGTGGCCGTCTCGCACCGGATCGGTCCGCTGGAGATCGGCGACGTGGCCCTCGTCGCGGCGGTCAGCACCGCCCACCGGGCCGCCGCGTTCGCGGCCTGCGCCCGCCTCGTCGACGAGGTGAAGGCGCGACTGCCGATCTGGAAGCGGCAGGTCTTCGCCGACGGCACCGAGGAGTGGGTGAACTGCCCCTGACCGGCGGGACGGTCAGCGGCGGCCGGTGAGCTGGGCGGCCCGGGCCAGCCGGTCGTGGTAGAACGCCGGTTCCGCGCCCGGCCGCCAGGGCAGCGCTGCGACCAGCACGATCAGGGCGATCGCCAGGGAGTTCTCCATCAGCGCGCCGAACAGGCCGTCCTGGTAGTGCGACACCTCGGGGAGTTGGTGCTCGTACGGCCAGATGGGCGAGATCACGAAGAGCAGGTAGAGCCCGATCGCGGCCACGGCGTGCCGCAACCCGGTGAGCGTCGGGTACCAGATCGGCGGGCGCAGCGCGGTGACCCCCGGCACGCCACCGGCGGCCGACGGAGTGCTGGTTCGGGGCAGCAGGCCACGGCTCGCCTCGTGGCGGCGGACCGCGGCATCGGCCAGCACGATGATCGCCGGGATGACCCAGACCAGGTGGTGCGACCAGGAGATCGGGCTGATCACGTTGGCGGTGAGCCCGACCAGGGTGAACGCGGTCAGTTCGTCGCCGTCGGCCCGGGCGGCGACGGCCCGGGACAGTCCGAGGGCCAGGATCAGCACCGAGAAGGCCAGCCAGAGCAGGCCGGGCGTCTCGATCGAGTCGTAGAGCCGGGCCAGCAGGCCGGCAAGTGACTGGTTGGGGGTCATGTCCGCCGCGCCGACCCGTTCGGTCTGCCAGAGCACGCTGCCGAAGTACGTCCGTGACTCCTGGCCGACCAGCGCGAACGTCCCGAGGGTCACGCCGATCGTGGTGCCGACCGCGGTGAGCGCGGCCCGCCACTGGCGGGTGATCATCAGGTAGGCGATGAAGAGCGCGGGTGTCAGCTTGACCGCGGTGGCCAGGCCGATGCCGGCGCCGGCCCAGGCGCCGCTGTAGACGAAGCGGGCCAGCGCCGAATCGGCGCTGTCGTAGTGGGTGCCCCGCTTCGCCCGCCAGCGCAGGCCGACCAGGTCCGCCATGATCAGGGCGAAGAGCAGCAGGTTGACCTGGCCGTAGCCGACGGTCTCCCGGGCCGGCTCGATGGCGACGGCCATCGGCGTGGCGATACCGACGGTGAACCAGAGCGACCAGCCCAGCCGGTCGACGATCGGGCGCAGCAGCGCAGCCAGGACGACCGCCAGCGCGCCGATGCTGCCCAGCGCGTTGAGCCAGCCGGCGGCGTCGACCGGCAGCCAGGACATCGGCAGCATCACCAGGCCGGCGAAGGGCGGGTAGGTGAAACCCAGGGTCGTCGAGGGTGCGATGAAGTCGTACAGCTCGTTGCCGCTCGCCCACCACACCACGGCGCCGTGGTAGATCTTCATGTCGAAGAAGTTGTACGGCCGCCCGAACGTGCCGATGGCAAGCCATGCGGCGTAGGCGACGGCGGCCACGATGCCGGTCCGTACTACTGTCCTGCGATCGATCCCACGGGTCACGCGGTGGACTGGGGCGAGGCGGTCCATTCGTCTACCGACGGTCGCCGGCATGGCGTGGCCACCCCCGTACCAAGATCGTCCTACCCGTCCAGGTCCCGCACGGAGCCTAGAACGGCGCCTCACGTTGTTGCCTCCCGCGTTATGCGACCGTGTCCGATCCCACACATGTTTTTGACATTTCCACCGCGTTAACGGGTGTCTGGTGGTTCAGGTAATTCGCGGCCTTGCGGGGGGTGATGGCCGTATCGATGCAGGTCAGCCCGGAAGTCGCCGGGCGGTGGCCGCCGAGCGTACGGCGATCTTCGCCTCCCGACGGGCGGTCCGGACGGCCCGCTGCATCGACCGTCGGGAGTGGCCGATCCGGTGACCGGCGCGCCAGCGCAGCCCCGGCTTGCCCTCGGTGTCCGCGGCGGCGAGCACCAGCCCACCGACGATCCCGAGGTTCTTCAGGAAATGAACCAGGTGATTGTTCCGCGCCGTGGGGTCGTCCTGGTTCCAGAACGGATGGCCTGCCGCGGTCACCGGCACCAGGGTCCCGGCGAGGACCAGCGCGGCCGGGCGGCTGAACTTGCCGGTGGCCAGCATCAGGCCGCCGATGAACTGCGTGGCCGCATTGACCCGGACCAGCGTCTCGGCGTCGGTCGGGAACCGGGGGTGGACGTTCTTCTGGATCAGCGGGGCGATCCGGTCGGTCACCGGCTTGGCGATCGGGACCAGGAGACCGGGGTTCTGGAAGTTGCGGGCGCCGCTGACCACGAAGACTCCGCTCAACATGACACGGGCGAGGGAGCGCACTGGCTTCATGGATCAGTCATACCCCGTGTCGGTGCCCGTTATCCCGGCAACACCCGAAAGGGATCGGCCGACGTGGACGTCCGGCGGGGACTCCGGCGCGGCTTGGCACGCGGATTCGAGCGACCGTCGCGGATGGACCGGTCCGGCCCGGTAACGTCGCGCGGGTGACGACCCTGCGGCTCCGACCAGAGGACCCGGCGGACGAGGCGCCGGTCGCCCGGGTGCTGGCCGCCGCCTTCGCCCGGCCCGACGTGGCCAGCCCGCCCGAGGTGGGGCTGGTCGAGGAGCTGCGGCACAGCGACGCCTGGATCCCCGAGCTGGCCATGGTCGCCGAGCACGGCGGCGAGGTGGTCGGTTACGCGCTGCTGACCCGGGTCCGGGTCCGGTCGGACGGCGGCGCCGCGCCGGCGCTGGCGCTCGGCCCGGTGGCGGTCGCGCCGCATCGGCAGCGGATCGGGCACGGTATGGCGGTGGTACAGGCGGGGCTGGACGCCGCGACCGAGCTGGGCGAGCGGCTGGTGGTGGTGCTCGGCGACCCGGCCTTCTACCAACGCTTCGGCTTCACCCGCGCGGACCGGATGGGGCTGAGCAGCCCCTGGTCCGGGCTCGGGGAGCCCTGGCAGGCGCTGGTGCTGCCCCCCTCGACCAGCGACGGCGGCCCGCCGCCGCGCGGCGAGGTGGTCTTCCCGCCGCCCTGGTCCAGGGTCTGACCGGTCCGCCCGCCGGGTCAGGCCGGCTGGGTGCGCAGGTACCGGCCGAAGTGCGGGACGGTGAAGGCGACCGTCCCCCGCTCCCCGGAGTAGATCAGCCCCTTCTTGATCAGCGCGTCCCGGGCGGGGGAGAGGCTCGCCGGCTTGCGGCCGAGCGAGCGGGCGATCTCCGCGGTGGGCACCGCGGCGTCCATGTCGTCGCGCCCGCTCTCCTCCCCCTCGACCAGGGCGAGCGTCGCCATCGCCCGCATGTACTCGCGCTCGGCCGGGGTGGCCCGCTCGAACCGGGAGCCGAAGAAGCCGACGGCCAACTCCGCCTCCGCCTCCGGGGCGGCCACCCGGACGTCGGCGGCGGTGATCGGCGAGCGGGGGGCATGGTCCCAGGTGGCCTTCCCGTACGCCTGGACAAAGTAGGGGTAGCCACCGGACTTCTCGTAGAGCAGGTCGAGCGCCTTCTGCTCGTACTCGACCTCCTCGCGTTCGGCCGGCACGCAGAGCGCCTGGTCGGCGGCGATCCGGTCCAGCCGGTCGATCCGCTGGTACCGGAAGAGCCGCTCGGAGTACGACTTGGCGGCGCTGAGCACGGCCGGCAGGTGCGGCAGTCCGGCGCCGACCACGATCAGCGGCGCGCCGAGCTGCGACAGCTCGTGGCAGGCGGCGCAGAGCGCGGAGACGTCCTCCGCGCCGAGGTCCTGCATCTCGTCGATGAAGACCGCGATGCCGGTGCCCACGTCGGTGGCCACCGCCGCGGCGTCGGTGAGCAGCTCGACCAGGTCGATCTCGATGTCCCCGGAGTCGGCCCGGCCGCTGCTGGCCGGCACGTCGATGCCGGGTTGCCAGCGGTCGCGGAGCTTGGGTGCGGCCGCGCCGCGACCGGCCGGCGCGGACCGTTGGGCGAACGCCTTGAGCACGCCGAGGAAGCCCTCGATCCGGTCCGGCGCGCGGTGCCGGGGGGCGAGTTCGCGGACCGCCATGTGCAGGGCGGCGGCGACCGGTCGGCGCAGCGACTGGTCGGGGCGGGCCTCGATCTTGCCGGTGCCCCAGAGGTGGTTGATCGCCTGCGAGCGCAGAGTGTTCAGCAGGACCGTCTTGCCGACGCCGCGCAGTCCGGTGAGCATCAGGCTGCGCTCGGGGCGCCCCCGGGCGATGCGCTCCAGCACGACGTCGAAGACGTCCAGCTCCCGCCCCCGCCCGGCGAGCTCGGGCGGGCGCTGACCGGCGCCGGGGGCGTACGGGTTGCGGACCGGATCCACGCATCGCAGAGTATCGGGCCGTCTAGCTGCGGGGCTAGACATGGATAGATGGGCCTACCGGCGTGTTGGGACTGTCGAGACGAAACTAGGGCTGTCTAGCGTGAAAGCTAGACAGCCCTAGTTTTGCCTACGGGTGGGCTCAGCGCTGTTTGAGGCAGAGGACGAAGTCGAGGGTGTCCAGCTCGCTGTCGAAGAAGTACCAGTTGGTGTAGCCGTCCACCTTGGCGCACTTCGCCTGGGCGTCCTTCTCCCCGCTGGTCGCGCCGTCGAAGCGGCGCAGCACCTGATACGTCTTCGCGCCGCACTCGCTGATCAGCAGCTTCGGCTTGCCGCCGGCCGGGGCCTCGTTGCGGACGCACTGCCCCGCGTTCACGAACCGGGGATCCGCGGAGGACGCCGGCGCCGGCGCCGTGGTGGCCGGCTCGCTCGCCCCCGCCGACGGCTCGACGTCGGGGGCGGCCGGCTGGCTCGGCCCGGCCACCGGGGCCGCGTCGTCCCGGCCGAGCAGGTAGAAGGTGGCCGCGCCGCCGAGGACGAGCACCGCGAGCACGGCGAGCACCGCGAGTAGCGGACCCTTGCCGCGCTTCGGCGGGGGCGGCGGATCGGCGTACGGGTGACCGTCACCGACGTACGGCGGGGCCGGCGGGTAACCCTGCGCGGTCGGCTGGTACGGCGGGTACGCGGAGGGATAGTCGGGCTGCCGGGCCGGCTGCCCCTCCCACCCGCTCCCCGCCGTCGGCTCGTACCGCTGGGCGGGCGGCTCGCCCCACCCGCCGGGCTGCGCGTCGTACCGCGGGTCGGCCGGCGGAGCGTACGCGTCGTCGGGCCGCCGTCCACCCCACGGCTCCGAGGAGCCGCCGACCGGTGGTCCGAAGTTCGTCATGAACGCCCTCCTGCGTGCGCTGCGCCAGTGTTGAGAGGCCGGCCACCAACAGGGGACGCCGACGCAGTGGTCACCGTAGCGTGGTCCACCGATGAGCTCACGCCCCGCAAGTGCGACGCCCCCGGGATCCGGCCCCGTCCCCTCCCCGGGGACGGACCGGCAGGCCGTCGGTCACCCCGCGACCCCGGCCCGACCTGCGCTGATCTGGACCGCGCTGGTCCTGGTGTACGTGCTGTGGGGCTCCACCTACCTGGGCATCCGGATCGCCGTCGAGTCGCTGCCGCCGCTCACCTCAGCAGCCGGGCGGTTCGCCGCCGCCGCTCTGGTGCTGGCGGCGGTGCTGCGGATCCGGCGCGGTCCCGGCGCGCTGCGCGTGGACCGCCGGCAGCTCGGCTCGGCCGCGCTGGTCGGGGTGCTCCTGCTGGCTGGCGGCAACGGCGTGGTGGTGCTCGCGGAGTCCGGTCCGGCCGGTGTCGCGGTGCCCTCCGGCATCGCCGCGCTGCTGGTGGCGAGCGTCCCGCTGCTGGTGGTGCTGCTCCGTACGCTCGGCGGCGACCGGCCCCGACTCTGGACCTTCGCCGGGGTGACCCTGGGCTTCGTCGGCCTGGTCCTGCTGGTGCTCCCCACCGGCGGTTCGGGGGCCGTGCCGCTGGCCGGTGCGCTCACCGTGGTCGTGGCGGCCACCTGCTGGTCCGTCGGCTCCTTCCTCTCCGGACGCCTCCGGATGCCGGCCGACCCCTTCGTGGCCACGGTCTACGAGATGGCCGCCGGCGCGGTGGCGCTCGCCGTGACCGGCGCCGTACGGGGCGAGTTGCGCGGCTTCTCCCCGGCCGAGGTGACCGGCCGCTCCTGGGCGGCGCTGGCGTACCTGATGGTGGCCGGTTCGCTGGTCGCCTTCACCGCGTACGTCTGGCTGCTGCACCACGCGCCGATCTCCCTGGTCGCCACGTACGCCTACGTCAACCCGGCGGTCGCGGTGGCGCTCGGCGCACTGCTCGCCGCCGAGCCGGTCACCGCCCGGGTGCTGCTCGGCGGGGCGGTGATCGTCGCCGGGGTGGCGCTGGTGGTGACCACCGAACGGCCGCGCCCGCCGGTGGCCGGGACAGCCCCGGAGCCGGCCCGCCGGTAACCCCGGTCCGCAGCCGCCGACCGCCAGCTGCCGCGCCACCCGCTCAGATCAGGCGAAGCTGGCGGTCCTTGGGGCGGCGGGGCTCGGCGTCGCCGAAGCGTTCGAACAGGCCCGGGTCGATCACGTCGAGGAACGGCGACGGCCGGCACTCCCGTTCCGCGCCGTGCCGGACCCGGCGGGCGGCGTGGCTGACGTACAGCCGGTCCTGGGCACGGGTCAGGCCGACGAATAAGAGCCGACGCTCCTCGGCCAGCGCGTCGTCGTCCGGCTCCGCGCCGGGCCAGCGCAGCGGCAGCAGCCCGTCCTCCGCCCCGACCAGGAAGACCACCGGGAACTCCAGCCCCTTCGCCGCGTGCAGCGTGAGCAGGGTGACCGCCTCGGCGCGCGGGTCGAGCGCGTCCACCTCCGCGCCGGTGGCCAGCTGGGCGAGGAACAGCTCCAGGTCGTCGCCGCACCGGCGGGCCAGCGGGGTGAGCAGGTCCACCGCCGTCCGGACGTCCTCGGGGCGTACGGCGCCGGTGCCGCCGTCCAGGGTGGGCGTGGCGAAGCGCTCCGCCAGCACCTGCCCGGCCAGCCGGACCCGAGCGGCCAACGAGCCGTCGAGGCCGCCGGCGTGCCGCAGCTCGCGGGCGATCGCCATCACCCCTGGGCGGTCCCGCAGCCGGTCGTGCGAGCGCTTCTGCACCGGGATGTTCGCCCGGGTGAGCGCGTCCACGATCGGTGCGGCCTGCGCGTCGGTCCGGTAGAGCACCGCGATGTCGGAGAAGGACAGGCTGGTCGACCGGCCGTCGATCCGGCCCGAGTCGAGCGACCGGTGGGAGAGGCCGCCCACCAGCTCGTCGATGGTGCGTACCACGAAATCGGCCTCGTCGGAGACGGAGGCCGCCGGGTAGCGACCGACCAGCGGGGCCTCCGGGTCGAGCCGGGCCGGGTCCAGCCGGCGGCCGCGGACCAGCGACGACGGCGCGATGGCCTGCACCGCAGCGGCCAGGATCGGCGCCGACGAGCGGTAGTTACGGTTCAGCCGGACCAGCCGGGCGTCGGTGAAGTCCTGCGAGAAGCGCAGGAAGTAGCCGACGTCGGCGCCCCGGAACGAGTAGATCGCCTGGTCCGGGTCACCGATCGCGCACAGGTTGCCGTCGGCGGGGCTGAGCAGCCGCAACAGCTCGTACTGGACGGCATCCACGTCCTGGTACTCGTCGACGAAGATCCACCGCCAGCGCTCGCGGTACTCGCGCACCAGCTTCTTGTCGGCCTGCAGCAGCGCGACCGGCAGGGTGAGCAATTCGTCCAGGTCGACCAGATCCCGCTTGCGCAGCAACCCGGTGTAGCGGGCCGCGTCGTCCCCGGCCTCCGCGCGGGCCACCGCCCGGTCCGCGTCGTCGGCGATCCGGAATTCCGCCGGCAGGCCGGCCGCCGCGGCGTTCTCCCGCAGAATGCTCAGGCCCAGCGAGTGGAAGGTGCCCACGGTCACGTCCTCGGCCACCGGGCCGAGCAGACCGTCCAGCCGGTGCCGCAGCTCCTCGGCGGCCCGCCGGGTGAAGGTGATCGCCAGGCACTGCTCGGGAAAGACGTTCAACTCCGCGCAGAGGTAGGCGATCCGGTGGGTCAGCGTCCGGGTCTTGCCGGTGCCCGGGCCGGCCACGATCAGCAGCGGACCGCCCGGCGCGGAGGCGGCCACCCGCTGCATCGCGTCCAGCCGGTCCAGCAGGCCGGTGCCGACCTCCTCCATGCCGGCGAGCATCGGCTCGAACGGCTCGTGCGGGGAGGGCGCCGGCGCGATCGGCGGGGGCGGGGCGGCCTTCCGCTTCGGCTCCGGCCGGGGCGCCGCCGGGCGCTTGGCCTTCGGCTTCGGCGCCGGCTCCGCGGGCCGTCGCTGCGCCGGCACGGGTACGTCGAAGAGCGTCTCCTGCGCTCCGGAGGCGCCGCCACCGCCCAGCTCGGCGGGGTCGAAGAGGGTGATCACGCCGTACTCGCCGTCGTAACCCGGCACCCGGCGCACGTCGCCGCGGCGCAGCCGGGAGATGCCCTCGGCGAGCAGTTCGCCGCCTACCCGGCCGACCTCGTCCAACGGGGTGGCGGTGAGGATCTCCAGCTCCGGGCCGAGCGTGGCCACCAGCTCGTTGAGCTTCCCCTCGACCTTCTTCGACCGGGCGCCCACCTTGTTGATCTCGCCGAGGATCTCGCCCAGCGGCACCAGATGGGTGACCGGGCGGGCGTGCGCCGGCCGGTGCCCCTCGGGACGGTCGGCCAGCTCCTCGACCCGGCTCAGTACGCCCACGGTCAGCGGCTTGCCGCACTCCGGGCAGCGCCCGCCCGCCTCCCGGGTCCGCTCCGGCGACCAGTTCACACCGCAGAGCCGGTGCCCGTCGGCGTGGTATTTGCCCTCTTCCGGGAAGAACTCGATCGTCCCGGCCAGCCCGTCGCCGGTCCGCAGCGCCTCCCGCATCGCGAAGTAGTCCCGAACCGAGTTCAGGACCGTGGCCTCCCGGGCCAGCGCGGGCGGCGAGTGCGCGTCGGAGTTGGAGACGAGCTGGTAGCGGTCGAGGCTGCCGACCCGCCAGTTCATCTCCGGGTCGGAGGAGAGACCGGTCTCCACCGCGAAGATGTGCTCGGCCAGGTCGGCGTAGCAGTCGGCGATCGCGTCGAAGCCGGACTTCGAACCGAGCGCGGAGAACCACGGGGTCCAGATGTGCGCGGGGACCAGGTAGCCGTCCGGGCTGGCCTCCAGGGTGATCTCCAGCAGGTCCCGGGAGTCCAGGCCGAGGATCGGGCGGCCGTCCGAGCCCAGGTTGCCGATCCGGCCGAGCGCCGAGTTGAACCGGGCCACCGCGTCCAGGTCGGGCAGGTAGATCAGGTGGTGCACCTTGCGGGTCCGGTCGTCCCGCTTGTAGATCGTGGAGATCTCCACGCTGAGCATGAACCGGACCGGGTCCGCCTCCGCCGCGCTCGCCAGCCGGGGCGGCAGCCGACGGGCGATGTCCTGCTCCGCCTCCGGGCTCAGCCGGTACAGGCCCGGCTCGGCCGGGTGCAGGGTCTCGCGGAGGTGGTCGTACCAGGCGGGGTGGGTGAAGTCACCGGTGCCGAGCACGCCGATGCCCTTGCGCCGGGCCCACCAGCCGAGGTTCGGCAGGGTCAGGTCACGGCTGCACGCCCGCGAGTACTTCGAGTGGATGTGCAGATCCGCGACGAATGGCGGGAGGCCACCGGGGGGTGCGGCGCTGAACGGAGGCACGCCGCATCCTGTCACGGCCGGTGCACCGCCCGCCCGCCGCCACGCGTACGCGTGACCTGAGCAATCCGGTGCCGGACTGCGCCGCTCCGGCGCGCTATGGGGCGCGGAGCTCGACCAGGGTGATCTGCGGCGCGGCGCCGACCCGGACCGGCGGGCCCCAGAAGCCGGCGCCGTTGGTGACGTAGACCTTGGTGCCGTCCACCTCGCCGAGGCCGGAGACCACCGGCTGCTGGAGCTTGACCAGGTAGTTGAAGGGCACCATCTGGCCGCCGTGGGTGTGCCCGGAGAGTTGCAGGTCGACCCCGAACTTCGCCGCCTCCAGCGCGGCCACCGGCTGGTGCGCCAGCAGCACCACGGGCCGGCTCGGGTCGCGGTCGCCCAGCGCGGCGGCGTAGTCGGCGGGGGCGGCCAGCCCGGTCCCGGCCGCGGTGACGTCGTTCACCCCGGCCAGGTCCAGCACGCCGCCCCGGGCGCGGATCTCCTGCCGCTCGTTCTGCAACACCCGCAGCCCCAGCCGGTCCACCTCCTGGACCCACTCCTCAACGCCCGAGTAGTACTCGTGGTTGCCGGTCACGAAGAAGCTGCCGTAGCGGGAGCGCAGGTCACGCAGCGGCTCCGCCGCCTCGCCCAGCTCCGCCACCGAGCCGTCGACCAGGTCGCCGACGACGGCCACCAGGTCGGCGTCCATCCGGTTGATCATCTCGACGATCCGCTCGGTGTGCGCCCGCCCGCGCAGCGGCCCGAGGTGGATGTCGGAGACGGTGGCGATCCGCAGGCCGTCCATGCTGCGCGGGAGCTTTGCCAGCGGGATCCGTACCCGGTCGAGCTGCGGCGGGCCCATCGCGGTGCGGACGCCGTACCCGGTGATCCCGGCGGCGGTGAGGCCGGCGAAGATCGCGGCACCGCGCGCGAGCAGCAACCGCCGCGCCGGGTCGTGGTCCGGCTGGCCGGCCGCCGCGGCGGCCGGCGGATCCGCGGGGCCGGCGGCCCCGACCAGCGCGGGCTCCGGCTCTGCACCGACCAGCGCGGGCTCCGGCACAGCGGCGGTCGGCTCGGCGACCATCGCCCGGCGGCGCAGCACCAGCTTCGTCACCGCCATCGGCACTTCCAGCACCAGCAGCAGCACCAGCAGGTAGAACATCACCGCCAGCCAGAGATAGCCGGGCCAGGCCAGCCAGTACGCCCCGCCGCGGGTCCCCGCCATGGTCGCCGGCACCAGCAGCGCCAGCACCAGCGCGGCGACGCCGCCGGCCTTCCGCCAGCGACCGGGAACGGTGGTGTCCCGGACCAGCCGCTTCCACAGGTAGAGGTGGATCAGGGCGGTGACGAGCACCGCGAAGCCCACGAAGGTCGCCATCGCCAGCACCTGAGCTGAGCCTCCTCAGCCACCGGCGAACGGCGGCAGCACGTCGACCGTCACCCCGGCGGGCAGCGGTACCCGACGATCATGGCAGGCCACGCCGTCGACCAGGAAACTCGCCGCCCGCAGCACCGCGGCGAGCCGCTCGCCGTGCCGCTCGCCGAGTTCACCCACCAGTTCGTCCAGCGAGCGCCCGGCGGATGCGGTCTCCTCGGTGCGGCCGGCCGCCGCCCGGGCGCCGGCGAAGTAGCGGACGGTGAGCTCCACCGGTCAGCCGCCGATCGCCGACATCGGCCGGACGGGTTGCAGGAACGTCGGGTCGTCGATGCCGTGTCCGGCGCGCTTGCCCCACATCGCCGTACGCCAGCGGCGGGCCAGCTCGGCGTCGTCCGCGCCGTCGCGCAGCGCGCCGCGCAGGTCGGACTCCTCGGTGGCGAAGAGGCAGGCGCGTACCTGGCCGTCGGCGGTGAGCCGGGTGCGGTCGCAGTCGCCGCAGAACGGCCGGGTCACGCTGCCGATCACCCCCACCTTGGCGGGACCGCCGCCGACCAGCCAGGTCTCGGCCGGCGCGGCGCCCCGCTCGGCCGGATCGGGCGTCAGGGCGAACTCGCGGGCCAGCGAGGCGAGGATCTCGTCGGCGGTGACCATCGTCGTCCGGTCCCAGCCATGCTGGGCGTCCAGCGGCATCTGCTCGATGAAGCGCAGCTCGTAGCCGTGGTCGAGGGCGAAGCGCAGCAGCTCCGGCGCGTCGTCGTCGTTGACCCCGCGCATCAGCACCGAGTTGATCTTGACCGGGGTCAGTCCGGCCGTCGCCGCGCCGGCCAGCCCGGCGATCACGTCGTCGAGCCGGTCCCGCCGGGTCAGCTCCGCGAAGCGGGCCCGGTCCAGGGTGTCCAGCGAGACGTTCACCCGGTCCAGGCCGGCGGCCCGCAGGCTCGGCGCCAGTCGCGCCAACCCGATGCCGTTGGTGGTCAGCGAGATCCGCGGTCGGGGTTCCAGCGCCGCCACGGCGGCCACGATGCCGACCAGCCCGGGCCGGATCAGCGGCTCGCCGCCGGTGAAGCGGACCTCGGTGACGCCGAGCTCCTGCACCGCGATCCGGACCAGCCGGACGATCTCCTCGTCGCTGAGCAGCTGCGGCCCGGCCAGCCAGGGCAGCCCCTCCGCCGGCATGCAGTACGTGCAGCGCAGGTTGCACTTGTCGGTCAGCGAGACCCGCAGGTCCCGGGCGACACGGCCGTACCGGTCAACGAGGACCCCGTCGGTCGTGGGGGCGGCGGTCACCTGTCGACGGTAGCGCGTCCGGCCCACCGCAGCGCGGCTCGGGCGGCGGTGCCGACCGCATCCCGGTACGTCGCGCCGAACAGGGCGGTGTGCACCAGCAGCAGGTGGAGCTGGTGCAACGGCACCCGCTCCCGCCAGCCCTCGGCGAGCGGCCACGTCTCGTCGTAGGCGGCCAGGATCCGGTCCAGGTGGGGTGCGCCGCCGAAGAGGGCGAGCTGGGCCAGGTCGGTCTCCCGGTGCCCACCGTGCGCCGCCGGATCGACCAGCCACACCCGGTCGTCGGCAGCCCAGAGCAGGTTGCCCGGCCAGAGGTCGCCGTGGATCCGGGCCGGCGGCTCGTCCCCGCCGAGGTCGCCGATCCGACCGATCAGCTCCTCGACCAGCCCGGCCTCCGCCTGGCTCAGCGCTCGGTTGTCGACCGACATCCGCAGGTAGGGCGTGAGCCGGCGGCGCGCGAACCAGTCCGGCCAAGGGCCCGGGTCCGGGGTGTTGTCCTGCGGGAGCGCGCCGATGAAACCGGGCCACTCCGCCCCGAACGCCGGTGCCCCGGCCCGGTGCGCCCCGGCCAACTCGCGGCCGAACCGCTCGGCGGCCTCCGGCGTCGGCTCGCCGGGCTCCACCCAGTCAATCGCCAGCAGCTCCGGCAGCGCCACCACCACCTCCGGTACGGCCACCGCGCCGGCCTCGCGCAGCCAACGCAGCCCGGCCGCCTCGGTGGCGAAGAAGTGCTCCGGAACCGGTCGTCCCGCCGTCTCGGGCCAGGTCTTGGTGAAGACCGAGTGCCCGTCGTCCAGGGTGAGTCGGGAGGCGGCGCAGCTGTCACCGCCGGCGACCGGCGTCTCCCGGATCCGCTGGTGGGTCAGGAACGTCGGCAGGTGCTCCGGGTGCGTCCGCAGGTACGCCAGGTCCATGAGCGCAAGGTAGCCGCTGCCACCGACCAACGGGTGCCACGTCGCTCTTCCGCTGCCCGCGAATCGCCGTCACCTGCACCGATACTCTCCGTGTCTGTGGACAACCCGCGTGTCGTCCACAGGGCCTGTCGGCCGCGCACCGGTCCGCCGCACGCTCCCCGCATGACACCGACCGACCGCCCCCGCCTCGCCGTCCGCTCACCCGCCGACCTCATCGCCGCCGTGCCGTACCTGCTCGGCTTCCACCTTTTCCGGACCACGAAGTTTGTCGATACGTCAGGGTCAGGTACCTCGGATGATGGGGATGCCGAGGAGGGTGGGGCCGCTGCCGGCGGCCCGCCGGTCAAGGCTGACCAGCTTCGTCTGCGCCTCGTTGAGGCTGACTTGGAGTCCTTGGACCTCACCGAGCCAGCCGTTGCGTTTGGCTTCGGTGATCCGGTCCGCAAGGTTGCGGATGATCTCGACGAGGCGGGGACGCTGGTTGTGATCAACGCGCAGGAGCGGGCAGCGAATGCAGGAGTGTTCGTGGCGGCAAGGCGACCCGTAGGGCCGCGCGCAGGTGCCGAGTTCGACCTTGCGCAGCTCGAAATGCTGCTGGAACTCCAGCCATTCGGCGTCGGTCGGCTCGCGGTATTCGGCGGCGGGACGGATCGCTCGACGCTGCTTGCTGCGGCTGGTGCCGTCGGTGTCGCCGCGGCGAACCGGGCAGGGCGCCGCCCAGGCGGCCCAGAACGCGTCTTCGGTGGCCCACTCGGCGATGTCGAGGTAGAAGGTGCGCACCTGCCCCATCACGTCGAAGCGGCTGCGCCGTTCCCGCACCTGCCCGTCCTTGCGGGTAACGGTGAGCAGGCCCAGCCTCCATGCCTCGGCGACCCGGCCGGCAGGTGCAGCGTGTCCAGGCCGGGGTGCAGCCGTTCGATCTCGACCCAGAACGTCCCGGCGAGGCTGGACGCCAACGATCGCAGCGTGCTGTAGTCCACGCCGGTGCGCCGCTCGTCCAGGTAGCGGATCAGCATCTGCCGGATCTTGGCCGACTGGATCGGATACCGGTCGACCAGTTGCAGGGTCGTCTGCGGTCCGCGGCGCACATGCTGGCGCATGCTGCTGTCGGCGGGCAGCACCCCGATCGCGCGCAGCAGGTCCCAGGCCAGGACGGTCCCGGTCGGGATTGGGTGCCTCCGGCCGCTGCAGGCCGCCCGGTAGTCGTCGAAGTCGTCGCTGGTCAGCTGGTCGACGCCGCGACCGGTGTGCAAGACCATCTTGGCGATCGTGACCCGCGCGTCGTCGTATTGGTGGTCGTTGGCGCCCAACTCGATGGCGGCTTGCTTGAGCGGGGTGAACGTGTCCGTTCCGGCTGCGGCGATCATCTCGGCGATCAGCGTGCCCGGTTTGTAGTGCTGGAAGAAGCCGTAGCCGGGCCGCACCACCCGGTTGAGCAGCAGGCTGCGAAGCCCGGCGGTCACCTCGGCGCGCTTGCACCCACGGGTCCTCGGATCGTCGGCAACGAACCCGTCGACCCAGCCGAGGCCCTCGTCGCCGTCGGCGTTGCGCCACCGCTCTTGCCATCCCGAGCCGGCGTTGCCGCTGAGCCACTGCAGCACGACCGCAGCCCCACGCAGTTGCCGGCGACGCTCCGACACCGACGTGGGAAACGCCGGATGCGTCGGCAACAGCGCCAGCACCTGCCCGGCGGGCAGCAGATCGGCGGGCCCGGCCGCGGGTTGCCGGGGCGTCGGCACGTCGTGCGATGCGCTTTGGCGCCCGCTCTGGGCCGTCAGCGTTGCCAGGGCCGTCATCGTGGCTCACCACCGAAGAGCACGTGCAGGTCCTCGGCGTCGTAGCCGACCCGCACGGCCGGCGTCGGTGGGGGCGGCTGGTCGCGGGCCGCCAGGTGCTCGACGATCCGCTCGATCACGGCCTCCTCGTCTTCGACCAGGTAGATGTCGGCGGTCGTGGACAGGTGCATGTGGCCGAGGATCACCTGGACGTCGCGCAGCGACAGCCGCTTGTCGCGAGCCATCCGCAACGCGCACGTGTGCCGCAGATCATGCATCGTCCAGTTGCTGCCCAGCTGCTGGTTCGCCCGACGCAGCACCGCCCGCAACGCGTCGTAGGTCAACGGCTGGTGCGCCAGGCCCCGCCCGTGGTCGCGGCGACGCCGGGTCTGCCAGACCACCTCGTCCCCGGACACGGTGACGGCCTCGGCGAGGTAGAGCCGCAGCCACACGAACGCGTCCGGGCTGGCCGGCAGCCACTGCTCCGCGCCGCTGCCCTTGCGCCTGACCCGCACCAACTGGTCACCCCAGTCCAGGTCACAGCAGCGGACCCCGAGCAGTTCCCCGGCCCGAGCGGCGTTGCTGATCGCCAGCGCCAGCAGCGCCCGGTCCCGGTTGGACCGCAACGCGGCGAAGAGATCCAGCCACTGCGCATCGCTCATCGCGCGGGGCCGTTGCTTGGGCAACCTTGGGTTGTAACGGATACGACCCTCCGCCCGGTAGGGCTGCATCGGGTTGTGGTGAGCGTTGGGCCGGCCACCCCGCGCCCGCTGCAACGCCACCGGGTTGACCAGCGGGCCCTCGCCCAGCTCGATCCAGTACACGTAGAAACTGCGGACGATCGCGTTGCTGTGCCGCACCGTGCGAGGCCCATACCGGTCGTCCAGATGCCGCTTGCCGGTAACCGGGTTCACCGTCCCGGCCGTCGCGGCCGACGCCACCCGCGGCGAGTTGCGGTACTTCGTCGCCTGACCGAGCCACAGCACCAGGTCACGCACCTCCGCCGAGGTCGCCCTGTCCCACTCGACACCCACCACCCGCAGCCACCGCCACCAGCGCAGCAGCGCGTACGCGTAACTACGCACGCTGCCCGACCGGTTCCCCCGCGCCACGAAGTCGCGCAAGAACACCCGGATCGGCTCGACCGGCACGCCGCCGTCGTCGACCACCAACCACGGAACTACGCCCTCGGAGGCAACGACATGACCCCACCTCGGCAACACCCCGACCGACAGGTCCCGCTCCACCCGACCAACCTCCCAAACCCGCCATCAGCAGCAACCAGCAGCAGTCGTACAGGCACACAGCCGTCCGCGGCGTCGCTGAGCGCGGCGTGTCGTTCCGTAGTCCGGTCAACAGACCCCACCGACAGCGTCGTCGTGGTGGCGCTGCGCGGCCGACAGGTCGTCTTCGCTGCCCGTGGCGACCTGCCCGACCCCGGCGCCGATCCCCGTCCACCGGCCCGACACCTGGCCGAGGTCATCGCCCGCCAGGGCACCGACTCGGCCACCGTGATCGGCTACGGACCGGCGTCCCGGGTGACCGGGGCGGTGGACGCGGTGGGCGAGGCGCTGGACGCCGCCGGGGTGTTCGTCCTCGACGCCCTGCGAGTGACCGGCGGGCGCTGGTGGTCGTACCTGTGCGTCGAACCCGACTGCTGCCCGCCCGACGGCACCCCGTACGACCCGGCGGCCAGCGAGGTCAGCGCGGCGGCCGTCTTCGCCGGTCAGGTCGCCCTCCCCGACCGGGCCGCGTTGACCGCGCAGGTGGCCCCGCTCGACGGCCCGATCCGGGTGGCCATGCGCCGGGCCACCACCGGGGCCCGCCGGCGGCTGACGGCGCTGACCGAGGAGGCGGCGGAGACCGCCCTGGTCGGCGGCCGGTCGGTGCGGTCGGCCGGGGTGGCCGCGGTTCGCACCGCGTTCCGCCGGCACCGGCGGGGCGAGCGGCTGAGCGACGACGAGGTGGCCTGGCTGACCGTGCTCCTGACCGAGCTGCCGGTTCGCGACCACGCCTGGGAGCGGACCGACGGGCGGGACGGCGACATCGGCCTCTGGACCGACGTGCTGCGCCGGGCCGAGCCGGAGCTGATCGCCGCCCCGGGTAGCCTGCTCGCGTTCGCCGCCTGGCGGGCCGGGCACGGCGCCCTGGCGGCGGTGGCGCTGGAACGGGTGCTCGCCACCCGCCCCGACTACTCCCTCGCGTTGCTCCTCGACGACCTGCTCCGGCGCGGCGTGCCCCCGTCCCAGCTGGACGGCTGGCCGGCCGTCGGCCAGCCCGGTGTGATCCGCCGACGGCCGCGCCGGCGTCTCAACCGCCGGCGCATCTGACCGCTGTTCAGTTGCACCATTCCGACCACTGTAGGGGTGTGCCGGTCAGGCCGTTCCCTGGTCTGGGGCGTCGTGCTGGCGGTTCATGCCGCGCGTGATCGCGGACTCGATACGCATCAACAAGCCGCCGAACAGAAGCATCCCGCCGAGCAGGAGCCCCACCTCGGCACGAGGCATCTGCCAGCCGACCACGATGGCCACCGCTCCCGCGAGTGCCGCGAGGGTGCCTACAGCGCCGACGATGACGCCATGTCCGGGCGGTGGGGGTGCTGGATCCGTTGGATTCGATCTCGTGATCATTTGCGGCAGTGTAGGGAGCTGTCACGGCCGCCGACGCCCTGCCGTCCCGTCGTGATTTGGTCAGCCCCGGGCTCGGGCCCAGCCGATGAATCGGTCGGTCAGGTCGGCGGGCGAGCCGCCGCCGCCGAGTTGCCCGAGCTGGTCGCGGGCCTCGGCCAACTGGCCGGACAGGTACAGGATCAGGGCCGTCCGATTTCCCTCGTACTCGGCGAGCAGCGACAGCCGGGCCGGGCCACACGGCCAGGGCTGGCCGCAGTTGCGGCACATCCAGAGTGGGCGCATCGGAAGGTGGGGGCGGGAGGGGCGGCTCACCACCGGCCCCCGTTCGCCCACCAGGTCTGGGCCGGGGTCAACCAGCCGGCCCGGCCGACCTGTGGGCAGGCGATGGTCTGGGCGTTGTCGATCCAGCGGGCACGGTTCGGCGGCTCGGCGGGGGCGGGGCGGTAGCGCCGATCCGGGCAGGGCCACCGCAAGCCGCACACACAGCATCGGGACCACCAGTGTCGCCGCCTGTGCACGAGGTTCGATGGAATTGGCTGCGTGGCTGCTCGCTTACCCATACTGCTATGTTGACCCGTGACAACTGCATAGGTCAAGAGCGCGCAGCATCTTGCGCCGTGACCTGCTGACGGGTGCCTACGGTCGGCTTGTGAAGTTGATGGGCGCACACGAGATCCGGATGCGGCTTGGCGGCATCAGCCGCCAGCGCGTCTACGCGATCACGTCGCACCGCTCGTTCCCGACCCCCGTCGCGGAGTTGCAGCAAGGCAACGTGTGGCTCGCGGAGGATGTCGAACGGTGGATTCGCGAGCACCGGCCGGAGTTGGCCGACGAGGAGTAGCGGGTCCGGCCCAGCCTCACTCGATGATCCGCTCAACGCCCGCGTAGACGTTCATGGTCCGGCCGCGTAGGAAGCCGACCAGGGTCATGCCGGCCTCCTCGGCCAGCTCGGCGGCGAGGGTGCTGGGCGCGGAGACCGCCGCGAGCAACGGCACGCCGGCCATCCACGCCTTCTGGGTCAGCTCGAAGCTGGCCCGGCCGGACACCAGCAGCAGGAGCCCGGCCAGCGGCAGCCGCCGCTCCCGCACCGCCCAGCCGACCACCTTGTCGACCGCGTTGTGCCGACCCACGTCCTCGCGCAGCACCACCAGCTCGCCGTCGGGGGTGAAGAGGCCGGCCGCGTGCAGGCCGCCGGTCCGGTCGAAGGCCCGCTGGGCCGCACGGAGCCGGTCTGGCAGCGCGGTCAGCAGCTCCGCCGGCACGGTCAACGGGTCGTCCCGCACCGCGAAGAGCGAGCGGGTCCGTATCGCCTCGATGCTCGCCTTGCCGCAGACCCCGCACGAGCTGGTCGTGTAGAAGTTGCGGGACGGATCGGTGGCGGGCTCCGGCACGCCCGGGGCCAGCACCACGTCAACCACGTTGTAGGTGTTCGGCGTCTCCGCCCCGGCGCAGAGCTGGGCGGTGTGCACGTCGTCGGTGGACCGGATCAGCCCCTCGGTGAGCAGGAAGCCGATCGCCAGGTCCAGGTCGTCGCCGGGGGTACGCATGGTGACCGCGAGCGGCCGCCGCCGGCCGGGCCCTGCCGGGCCGACCCGGATCTCCAGCGGCTCCTCGACGGCCAGGGTGTCCTGACGCTTCACCCGGGTGCGTCCGTTCGCCGCCGCGTCGAGGTCGATCCGGAGCACGCCCCGCCGATCAGTCGCCCGTCCCATCCCGCCATCCTGCCCCGCCCGGCCGCACGTCCGCACGGCGACGGCGGCCGGGTGAGGACCCGCCCGGCTACGGTGGCCGGGTGACGGCGTACGCGGCGGTGGTGCTCGCGGGCGGCGCGGCGCGCCGGATGGGCGGCGTGGACAAGCCCGCGCTCCCGGTCGGCGGCCGGCCGATGCGGGACGGGGTGCTCGCGGCGGTCGCCGACGCCAAGCCGCGGATCCTGGTCGGTCCGGCCGGCCCGGTCCCGGAGGGCGTCCGGGTGACCCGGGAGGACCCACCGGGCGGTGGCCCGGTGGCGGCCACCGCGGCAGGGCTGGCCCTGCTCGACCCCGGTACGGCCACCGTCGCCCTACTCGCCGCCGACCTGCCGCTGCTCACCGCCGGCGCGGTCGATGACCTGCTGCGCCAGCTCGCCGGGTCGACGGTCGACGGGGCCTGCTACGTCGACGGCGACGGTCGCCGGCAGCAGCTCTGCGGGGTGTGGCGGGTCGGCGCGCTGCGGGCCGCCCTGGACCGGCTCGCCGCGCGGCGGGGCGGCACCCTCGACGGGGCTGCGGTGCGGGCGCTGCTGGCCGGGCTCACGGTGCGGGAGGTCGCCTGGTCCGGCTCCGGCCCACCGCCCTGGTTCGACTGCGACACTGACGAGGACGTACGCCGCGCCGAGGAGTGGACACGATGACGGTGATGGACGACTGGGTGACGGCGGCCTGCGCCGAGTTGGATCTCGACCCGGCTCAGGTGTCGGTGCCGGTCGTGCTCGACCTGGCCCGGGATGTGGCCCACCAGGTGCTGCGTCCGGGCGCGCCGGTGGCCGCGTACCTGCTGGGGCTCGCCGTGGGGCGGGGCGCCGATCCGGCCGGGGCGGCGTCCCGGCTCAGCGAGCTGGCCGCCACCTGGCCGGTCGAACTCGACGGCACCAGCCCGGCCGGCTAACTCAGGCCCGGCGATCCGGGCCCCGCCGACCGGATCCCGCAGGTCGCGGCGGATCTTCGGCGGGCCGTTGTCCGATGCCGGTCGGCCTGATTCGGCCCCCACCGTCCGTGGGTAGGGTGACCATGACGGACGGAGGCGATCATGACGGCAGACCACCCCTCGGCGTCGACCGATGACCGCGCCGGCGACGCGCCGGAGCAGTACGAGTCGATCCTGCTGGACGAGCCGACCACGGCCGACCTGCGGGCGAAGGTGACCGAGGCCTGGCGGGAGTTCGCCCGCGCGCTGGCCGACCGGCTGCGGGCGCTGCCCACCGGCGCGCACGTGGAGCTGACCCTGGACCCCACCGCCTCGGGCACCGGGGACGCCATCTACTCGATCAGCGTCGACGTCGGCGCGGACGGTGGGCTCGCCGCGCGGGCGGTCGGCAACGCCACCCTGCCGCAGGGCTACTGGCTGGACCGGGCCGCCGTGGCCGACATGATCGCGCTCGGCTGGTCCCCGCCCGGTGTGGTCGAGGGCTCGGGCGCCCAGTTCGGCCTGGGCTGCGCCGCCGCCGAGTCCACCCGGCTCGCGGCGGTGCTCTCCCGGACCCTCCGCGACGTCTACGGCGCGCCGCACCCCGCCTTCCTCGTCTATCTGGTGCACGACGCCGAGGGGGAGCCGCTGCCGGTGGAGCCCATGGGCACCGCGCGCGGCGAGTCCGGTCCGGACCGGGACATCGAGTCCGATCTCGACGAGGCGCTGGCCGCCGCGGCGACCGCCCAGGCCGGCGGGAACGACGTGCTGGCGCTGGAGGAGCGGGTCCGCACGGTCGTCTCCACCATGCTCAAGTCCACGTCCGACCAGTTGCAGGTCGACTCGGACGGCGACATCAACATCCGGGCCGGCTCCGCCATGGTCTTCGTCCGGGTACGCGACAACCCGCCCCTGGTCGACGTCTTCTCCCCGGTGCTCACCGAGGTCGAGCCGACCGAACGTCTCTACGTGAAGCTCTCCGAGCTGACCAACCGGATGCCGATCGGCCGGCTCTACTGCGCCGACGACACGGTCTGGGCCTCGATCCCGGTCTTTGGCCGGAACTTCCAGGCCACCCACCTGATGCTCGCCGTTCAGGTGATGACCGGGCTGGCCGACGAGCTGGACGACCGGCTGCACGGCGAGTTCGGCGGCAAGCGCTTCTTCGGCGAGGGGGACAAGCCGTCCCGCGCGCAGGGCGAGCCCCGCACCGGCATGTACCTCTGACGGCCCACCGCCGCCCGCAGGCGGCGAGGCCGCAACTCCGGGCGGAGCCGCCACTACCCGTGGTTAGTGGAGGTCGAGGAGGGTCTTGCCGACGGTGGCCCGGGACTGGATCGCGGCGTGCGCCTCGGCCGCCCGGTCCAGCGGGAAGCGCTGCCCGATCAGCGGTCGCAGCCGCCCGGCCGCAGCCTCGGCCAGCGCCTGTTCGGTGAACGCGCGCAGCGCCGCCGGGTCGCTGGTCGGGCGGAGCAGGGTCACTCCCCGGGTCGCCGCGAGGTCGGCGGGAAGCTCGGCCCAGGCGCCGCTGGCCAGCCCGAAGCTCAGCATCCGCCCGCCCGCTTCCAGCAGGTCGAACGCGGCCCGCGCCAGTGGACCGCCCACCCCGTCGAAGACCACGTCCACCCCGCCGGTGGCCGACCGGACCTGGTCGGCCCAGTCCGGCTGTCGGTAGTCCACCACCACGTCGAGGCCGCGCTCGCGCAGCAGGGCGACCTTCCGCGTGCCCCCGGCGGCGGCGACGACCCGCGTACCGGCCGCCGCCGCGAGCTGCGCCAGCAGGGTGCCGACGCCGCCCGCCGCGGCCTCGACCAGCACCCGCTCGCCGGGCCGTAGGTGCGCCGCGTGCACCAGCATGGTGGCGGTACGGCCGTCGGCGAATACCGCGACCGCCTCGTCCAGTGGCAGCCCGGCGGGCACCTCGATCGGGAGTTCCCGGTCCACCACCACCCGCTCGGCGTAGCCTCCCGCGCCGCCGGTCCCGCTGACCACCCGCCGTCCGACCAGTTCGGGGTCGACGCCGGGACCTACGGCGGCGATCACACCGCCGACCCCGTTGCCGGGGATCAGCGGCGGCACGGCGGCGAACGGCCCGAAGCCGGTCGCCCGGAACATGGTCTCCACGAAGGTGAGGTTGGCGTGGGCCACCTCGATCAGCACCTGTCCCGGTCCGGGCACCGGATCGGGCGCGGGCCCCGGCACCAGCACCTCCGGACCCCCGAACTCCCGCAACCACACCGCGCGCACCCGTCCCCCTTCCGCAGACCCGCCTCCACCCAACAGCCTCAACCAGGGTTGAGGTCAACCGTCGCCGTCGCCGTCGCCGTCGCCGAGCGGGAATGGGACGGCGGGTGGGGTCCGGAAGCCGGGCGGCTCCGGCCCCCACCCGCCGGGGGAGGGAGGTGTCAGGTCCAGGGCAGCCAGGCGAGGCGGCGTGTGGTGGCCGGGTCGACGACCGTCAGACCGGCGTCGGAGACGGTCCACAGCCGGCCGTCAACCAGCAGGGACCGGGTGGCGGCGACGCCCTGCGGCGGTGCGACCGTGCCGAGGTCGGTGATCTCCCGGTCGGTCACGGTGAGCAGGCGGACGCCGCCGGTGTACAGCGGCAGCGCCACCAGGCCGGTCGCCGGGTCGAACAGGAAGGCGTGCGGGTCGAACTCCGCCACCGAACCGCCGCCCGGTACGTGGTCCCGGGCCAGCCGGGCGGGCCGGGCCGGGTCGTGGACGTCGAAGAGCGACACCTGGAGGCCCTGCGCCCGACCTCGGTCGTCCGCCTCCTGGCCGATGCCGAGCAGGCGGTCGCCCGGTACCGGGTGCAGGTACGCCGACCAACCGTTGATCTTCAGTTCGCCGGTGCGCCGGGGTGCGGCCGGGTCGGTCAGGTCGAGCGCGTAGAGCGGGTCGGTCTGTCGGAAGGTCACCACGTATCCGGTGCCGCCGAGGAAGCGCACGGAGTAGATCCGTTCGCCCCGGCCGAGGCCGTCGACCCGGCCGGTCTCCGTCAACCGGTCGCCCCGCCGGGCGAGCACGTGCACGGCCGACTCGGTGGCCCCGGCGGCCCCCGGCCCCGTGCGGGTGGTCGCCACCCGCAGGTGGCCCTGCCACTCGGAGAGGGCGTACTGGTTGAGCAGCGATCCGGGCACGCTGCCGGCGGCGAGGTACCGGGGACGGCCCGGGCCGCCGGTGTCGAACTGATAGATGTCGGTGTGCTCCGCCTCCGGACGGCGGATCCCGGCCCACCCGGGCCGCCAGCCGGTGCCGTTAGCGCCAGCGAGGTAGAGGCTGCCGCCGGTGCCGTAGACGGTGTCGGCGTCCGAGGCGACGGTGACCGGGTCGCCGTCCCCGAGGCGACCGGCGCCGAGGTCGAAGCTGAGCACGGTCAGCAGGGCGGTGCCGGCGGTGGCGGCCGGGCGGCTGACCCGGTCGCAGCCGACCCGGCCGGCGTGGCGTTCCCCGCCCGCCGTCCAGCTGTAACGGGGCAGCCAGGCGTCGAGGCCGGCCCTGGCGATCACCGCCCGGTTGGCGGCGGTCCGCTCGGCGTCGGTGCGCCGCTCGTCGTACGGGAAGGAGAGCCGGGGTTGCGAGCGGACCACGACCCGGGCCGTCGAACCGCTCTGCCGCGCGTCCAGCAGGCTCCCCTCGATCCGGTACGTCCCGACGACCGTGGGCCGCGCGGCCAGGTCCACCAGCAGCAGGCGTGGCCCGGCGGGACCGGCCGGGCGGTCGGGGCCGGCCGGGCGGTCGGCCGCGGGCTCCACCTCGGGCGCGGCCGGCCGGACGAGCACCAGGGCCCGGTCTCCGTGCAGCAGCAGGGTGCTCTCCGGCCACCAGCGGCCCGGCTCGTCCGCGGCGAGATCGAGCTGCCCGGTGACCTTGCGGGTGGCCGCGTCCATCACCCGCAGGACGCCCCCGGTGACGACGACGATCCGCCGGCCGTCGGTCTTCACCAGGTCCGGCTCGTCCGCACCAGGCTCGTGGCTGTTGGTGGTGGAGTGCTCCGGCGCCGCCGACCCGGCCACGGCGGCGCCGTCCGGCCGCGCCGCTTCCGCCCGCGCGGCGATGCCGGCCGGCCCCGCCACGTCACCCACGACGCCGGTACGCCAACCCGGGCCGAAGCCCCACGGTCCGACGGCGGCGGTGGCGGCGGCGCGTAGCCCGGCCAGCGCCTCCGCGCAGGAGTCGTACCCGACGAGCCGGGGTGCGGCGGGGGGTGGCGCCGGCTCGGGCGCCGCCGGCCGGGGCGCGACGGCGCTCCCGGCGAGCAGGGTCAGGGCGAGCAGCGTGCCGGTCGTGGCGTAGGCGGTCACCGGTCTCATGCGCGCTTGGACGCCGGCCCGCGCCGCCCGGTTCCCGGTCCGCTTGCGACGGGGTGACGGCCGTACCTGCGGGACGGTCAGCGGCCGGAGGGGCCGACGCCGGGCGATTCGACCAGCCGGGAGAGGACGATGGTGCTGCGGGACGAGGTGACGAAGGACTCGGCCCGCAGTCGTTCCAGCGCCTCCTCCAGGTGGCTGATGTCGGCGGCCCGCAGGTGCACCAGGGCGTCCGCCTCCCCGGAGACGGTGTACGCGCCGACCACCTCGGGGTGTCGCCGGGCGGCCGCCCCGATCTGGGCCGGGGTGGTGCGGCCGGCGCAGAACAGCTCGACGAAGGCCTCGGTGGTCCAGCCGACGGCGGCCGGGTCGACGACCGCGGTGAACCCGCGGATCACCCCGGTCGACCGGAGTCGGTCGACCCGTCGCTTGACGGCGGGGGCGGAGAGTGACACCCGGGTGCCGATGTCGGCGTACGAGGCGCGGGCGTCCGACACGAGCAACGCAATGATTCGCTGGTCAACCGCGTCTATCTGCAACGTTCCGCCTCTGGGAAGCAATGGTTGTGGCTGTTACCAAGGTTAAAGGCTACCTACTCTTGGTGACCGTGAACCAGCAGCGAGTCCCGCGAAAGCGGACATATCTCATGTGCTCGCCCGAGCACTTCGCGGTCGAGTACGCCATCAACCCGTGGATGGACGTCACCGCGCCGGTCGACGCGGAGCTGGCGGTCAAGCAGTGGGACCGCATGCGGGAGACGCTCGTCGGCCTCGGCCATGAGGTGCACCTGCTCACCCCCGAGGCCGGGCTGCCCGACATGGTCTTCGCGGCGAACGGCGCCTTCGTGGTGGACGGCACCGTCTACGGCGCCCAGTTCAAGCACGAGCAGCGGGCCGCCGAGGCCGCCGTGCACCGGGCGTTCTACGAGTCGCAGGGCTGGCGGTTCATCGCGCCGAGCGAGACCAACGAGGGTGAGGGCGACTTCGCGTACCTGCCGGACGCGCACGGCGGCCTGATCCTCGCGGGGCACGGTTTCCGCACCGAGCTGCCGGCGCACGCCGAGGCGCAGGAGGCGCTCGGCCGCCCGGTGGTCTCGCTGCGCCTGGTGGACCCGCGCTTCTACCACCTCGACGTGGCGCTCGCCTCGATCGACGACGCCAACGTCGCCTACTACCCGGGCGCCTTCTCGGCGGCCAGCCAGAAGGTGCTCGCCCAGCTCTTCCCGGACGCGGTCGTCGCGGACGACGAGGATGCCCTGGCCTTCGGTCTGAACCTGGTCAGCGATGGCGCGAACGTGGTGCTGAACAGCGAGTCGACCCGGCTGGCCGGCAAGCTCAAGGCGGCCGGCTACACCCCGGTCCCGGTCGAGCTGGCCGAGCTGAAGAAGGGCGGCGGCAGCGTGAAGTGCTGCATCGCCGAGCTGCGCCCCTGAACCCGCACGGTCGCGCACCACGCGAGCGACGGGCCGGCCTCCCGCAGGGGAGGCCGGCCCGTCGGCGTACCGGGGTGGCTCAGCCGAGCGTGGCCAGCTCGTTGACCACGACGTTGGAGAGCAGCTGGCCGTCGTACTGGACCCGGCGCAGGTACCAGGTCTGCTGCGGGGTACGCGGCTGGTTGAACTGCCAGGGCCCGCGCGGGCTGTCGATCTGGCCGATCTTGCCCAGCGCCAGGTTGACCTGTTGCGAGGTGGGGGTCCCCCCGACCAGCCGGAGCGCCTTGTCGAGCACCTGGGCTGCGTCGTAGGAGGCCATCGCGTAGGTGGTCGGGGAGGCGAAGTACGTCTTGCGGTACGCCGAGGCGAACACCCGGTTGGCCGTGTTGTTGAGGTCGGCCGAGTAGTTGAGCGCGGTCTCGATGCCGTACTTCTCGATCGACTTGCTCTCGTTCTCCAGCTCGCCGAGGACCGAGCCCTCGGTGAGGAACCCGGGGGCGTAGATCGGGCCGCGGTAGCCCTCGTCGTAGAGCTGCTTGACGAACCGGACCGCGGCCTTGCCGGCATAGTGGCAGAAGATCACGTCGGGTCGGCTGCCCAGCGCCCGGCGGATGGCGTCGACGTACTCCCCCTTGCCCGGGTTGGCCTTGTCGTCGGTGAGAATCGGCTCGCCGGCGAGGCGGCGACCGTTCACCTCGTAGGCCTTGCGGAAGCCGTCGATGACGTCCCGGCTGCCCGGGCTGTCCGGGGCGATGACGGCGACCCGGCTGGTGGGGGGAAGCTTCTCGTGGAGGTACTTACCGAGCGCCCGACCGGGTTCGTCGAGCACGTACGAGGTGCGCCAGATGTAGACGACGCTCTGCAGGCTGGTCGGGGAGGCGTTCGACCCGATCAGCGGAACCCGGGCCTGCTCCACCTTGTCCCGGATGCCCAGCATGACGGCGGAGCTGACCACGCCGGTGAGCGCGAGGACGCCCTCCTTGAGTAGGCGGTCGACGGCGGCCTGGCCGCTCGTGGCGTTCTCGCCCTCCTCGGCGGTCACCAGCGTCACCGGGTGCCCGCCGAGACGTTCGCCGTTGAGCTTGAGGAAGAGATGGAAGCCGTTGGTGATCTCGTCGCCGATGGCCTTGTTCGCGCCGATGCCGGGCGCGATGAGCCCGATCTTGATCGGGCTGCCGGGGCCGGCGGACGCGCTGTCGGAGTCGGAGCCGCAGCCGGCCGCCAGTCCGCTGGTACCGAGCGCGGCCAGCAGTTGAAGTGCCTGCCTGCGGTTCATCTGCGACACCGATTTCCTTCCAAATGCGTTGCTGGGCTCATCGCCCCTTCGGCGTTCTACCTGGTCGGCGACGCTGCGTCAATGCCCTGAAGATCATAGTGCAGGGACCGCAACGCATCGACCACGCGTGGCCAGGCCGCGGAGTCCGGCGCGATCAGCCCGAAATGCTCGCATTCGGGCAGCTCGATGAGGGTGGCGGGAGCTCCGGAGGCCCGGGCCGCAGCGACCCAGGAGCGGCTCATTCCCACCGGCACCTGGCGGTCCTGGGTGCCGTGCACCACTACGCTCCGTATCCGAATGGGCACCAACACCGAGGGATCGGCCGCCGCGTACCGGTCGGGTACGTCCGCCGGTCCGCCGCCGAGCAGCGCGGCCACCGCCCCCGAGTCCAGATCCAGCCGGTACGCCTCGGCGAGGTCGGCGACCGGGGCCAGCGCCAGCACGCCGCCGACCGTCGCCGGAGCGTGCGCCGCGACGTAGAGCGCCAGGTGGCCGCCGGCCGAGTGACCCACCAGGATCGGCGGTACGGGAGCCACCCGGCCCGGCATCGCCGCGGCGGCCAGCCCGGGCAGCGCGGCCACCCCGGCCAGCACGTCGGTCAGCGTGTGCGGCCAGCCCCCATCGGGCTGGCCGGTGCGCCGGTACTCGACCTGGGCGACCGGGTGGCCGAGCGCGGCGAGCGCCGCGGCCATCGGGCCGGTGTGGCTCCGGTCGTACTCCGCCCGCCAGAACCCGCCGTGCACCACGACGACCAGCGGCCGGGCCGGGCCGTCGCCGGCGGGCCGGCGCAGGTCGGCGACCTGCTCGGGGTGGTCGCCGTAGGCGACCGTGGCGTCCGGCGCCGGGGCGGGCCGGGTCAGCACGGCGCGCGGATCTGCGGGCATGACCGAGACGGTAGCGCGCCCCGGCCGGGTGGTTCGGGCTCGGGACCTGGTCCCGCCGCGCGTGGGTGGCGGGCGCTGGGTAAAGATGGGACCCATGACCGAAG
Source organism: Micromonospora sp. RTP1Z1 (assembly GCF_033804685.1). Taxonomy (NCBI): domain Bacteria; kingdom Bacillati; phylum Actinomycetota; class Actinomycetes; order Micromonosporales; family Micromonosporaceae; genus Micromonospora; species Micromonospora sp. RTP1Z1. Next base: position 115,443 of record NZ_JAPFQV010000005.1, on the reverse strand, counting down.
CGCCTTCCGCTGGACAGGACGACGAGCAGGGCACCGACGGGATCCCCGGCACCGTGGTGGTGGTCGGTCCGGACGGCCGGCCGGTCGGCACCATGCAGACCGATGAGGGGCAGGGCGAGGACCCCACCCGTCTGGTCGAGCAGCCGGCCAAGGTGATGCGGATCGGCAGCATGATCAAGCAGCTGCTGGAGGAGGTGAAGGCGGCGCCGCTCGACGACGCCAGCCGGCACCGGATGCGCGAGATCCACGAGCGCTCGATCGTCGAGCTGAAGGAGGGGCTCGCCCCCGAGCTGCGCGAGGAGCTGGAGCGGATCTCGCTGCCCTTTGCCGAGGACAAGGCGCCCAGCGAGAGCGAGCTGCGGATCGCCCACGCCCAGCTGGTCGGCTGGCTGGAGGGGCTGTTCCACGGCATCCAGGCGGCCCTGGTAGCCCAGCAGATGGCCGCCCGGGTGCAGCTGGAGCAGATGCGCTCCGGCCGGCAGGCGTTGCCCAGCGGCCCCAGCGGGGTCATGCCGGGGATGCCCGGCATGGGCCAGCCGCAGGGCGGCGAGGGGCACGGCACCGGCCAATACCTCTGACCGGGCCGGGCGCCGACACGCAGGCGGGCGGCCCAGGCCGCTCAGCCCACCCCGAAGACCTTCTCCAGGTACGCGGCCACACCGTCCGCCGAGTTCGCCGCCGTCACCTCGTCGGCGATCTCCAGGACGGCGGGGTGCGCGTTGGCGACCGCCACCGCCCGGCCGGCCCAGGTCAGCATCGGCAGGTCGTTCGGCATGTCGCCGAAGGCCAGCACGTCCCGCTCGTCGATGCCGAGCCGGGCGCAGTACCAGGCCAGCCCGGCCGCCTTGGTCACCCCGGCGGCGGAGATCTCCACCAGCCCGGTGTACGACGAGTGGGTGGCCTCGGCCAGCCCCGCCAGCGCCCCCGCCACCAGGTGGAGGAACGCGTCCGGGTCCTGCTCACCGGCCCGGGCCAGCAGCTTGACCGCCGGGGCGGAGAGCAGCTCCTCGGGGGACTCGACCGCCCGGATGGCGTCGTGGTCGGCGTCCCAGCGCAGCGGGTAGTGCGCCTCGTGCCGCATCTGCCGGCTGTCCACGATCTCCACCGCGAAGCTCACCTCGGGCACTTCGGCGCGCAGCCGCCGGGCCACCTCGGCCAGCAGCTCCGGGGCCAGCGGGTCGGCCCGCAGCACCTCGTCGTCGACCGGGTCGTAGACCACCGCGCCGTTGGCGCAGATCGCCGGGAGCGGCTCGGCGAGCTGGTCGTACACGAGCTGGAGCCAGCGGATGGGCCGGCCGGTGACCAACACGACCGGCGTGCCCTGCGCGGAGATCCGGGCCAGCACCGCCGCGGTGTGCGGGCTGAGCGTCCGGTCGTCCCGGAGCAGGGTGCCGTCGATGTCCGTCGCGACCAGCCGAGGTGCCTCTCCCATCACCGGGAGAGTAGTCGGTCCAGGTACACCGCGACGCCGTCGTCGTCGTTGCGCAGGGTCACCTCGTCGGCCGCGGCGCGGACCTCCGGGTGGGCGTTGGCGACCGCCACCCGTGCCCACCCCGCCCAGGCGAACATCGGCAGGTCGTTGGGCATGTCGCCGAAGACCAGCACCTCGGCCGGGTCCACCCCGAGGGTCTGCGCGACCACGCTGAGCCCGGTCGACTTGTCCACCCCGGGCGGGCAGATCTCGATGAAGCCGAGCCCGGCCTGGGTGAGTGTCGCGGTCTCCGGCGGGACGATCCGGCGGGCCGCGGCCAGCAGCTCGTCCACGTGGTGGTCGGCGGTCCGGGCGAACGCCTTGATCACATCGCAGGAGAGGCACTCCGCGCGGCTGCGCGCCTCGAACCGGTCCGGGTAGGGCCAGCTCGGGTGGTAGTCGCCCCAGAGCGGCGCGTCGTGCTCGTCGGAGGCCTCGACCATGACGGTGAGCGGGCCGACCGCCGCCTCCAGGTCGGCGAGGAGCCGGGCGAGTACCTCACCGGGGAGGCGTTCGTCGCGCAGCACCACCGGGCCCGTCGGGTCGCTCTGGTCGACCACTCGTCCGCCGCCGGCCATCACCAGGAAGTCTGCGGCGCGGATGTCGTTGCGGGTCAGCTCGGTCAGGCGCGGCCCGCGACCGGTCGCGCCGACCACCGGGATCCCGGCGGCCCGCACCCGGTCGAGCACCTCGTGGGTGTACACGGAGACGGTGTCGTCACTGCGGACAAGCGTCCCGTCGAGGTCGGTGGCGATCAGTTTGGGCAGTCCCGGGCGGGTCATCGTTCCTCCTTCGCCCGCCGCCGTCGTGCCAGCCGTCCTGGTCGTCGGTGCCTCGGCCCACGAACGGCGGGCAGCAACCGTACCTCGCGGAACAGGTCGCAACTATGGCTTCCCGGCGAATCGGGCACCAACCCGGGGTGGCCGTCCAGCGACGGTCCGTCGACTCCCGGTCAGACCGGTGGCTCGGGGCGGGCGAACGGCACAGTGGGCTGGACCGTCAGGTCGGCCGGCGCGGGCGGGAGGTCGTCCGTCCGCGCCCGCTCCCGGCGGCGACCCCGGCCGAGCGGCCCGGGCTCCGGCTCGGTTGCGGCCTCCGGCCCCGCCCCGGAGCCGGTGGCGGGCGTGGGCCCGGTTCGGCCGGACAGGTGCAGGGCCGCCGCGAGGAGGACGGTGGCCAGGAACGCGGTCACCAGGCCCCGGCCGTAGTCGACCCGGAACCCCGCGTCCGAGGAATAGAAGAGGGTCCGCTGGCCCGTGTCGTGGAGGGAGAACGCCGTCGCGGTCAGCACGGCGAGCACCGCCACCGCGAGGGCCAGGCCGGCGACCCGGGCGTTGGACCGGACCGGGGGGGTGCCGCGCAGGGCCAGCGCCACCGCGGCGGTCAGGCCCAGCAGGCCCACCAGGTAACCGACCCCGAAGCCGCCCACGTCGGCCACCCCGCCCGGAACCCGGATCGAGGTGTTCCCCTCCGGTCCGCCGTTCGGCACCGTCATCACCAGCCATTCGCCGATCAGCGAGGCGACCGCGGCCACCGCGCCGAGGCCGGCCAGCACCAGCGGCAGGCGGTGGTCCCGCGCCAGCCCGGCCAGCGAGCGTCCGACCCGACCGGACGGTACGGGTTCCCCGTCGCCCCACTCCACGACGGTCGTCCCGTCGGACCGGTTGTCCTGCCTGGGGATGGGGATGGGGATGGGGATGGGGATGGGGAGATCCTGGGACATCGGCCACCCTTCCGCGCGCGGGCCTGCGCCGAATCATGGCACAGCCGGCACGCGGCGCCGGGCACCACGAGTCGGGCGACCGGGTGGTCGCCGCCCCTCCTGTGCGCTGCTCGGTGCGGGGCAGCCCGCTTTCGGTTAGCGTCGTGACATGCCTATCCGTACCGCATCCGCACGTTGGCAGGGCAACCTCACCGAGGGTGCCGGGACCGTCCGCACCGGCAAGGGCGGGCTCACCGGGAACTACTCGTTCAAGTCGCGCTTCGAGGAGGGCGAGGGGACCAACCCCGAGGAGCTGATCGGCGCCGCGCACTCGGCCTGCTTCTCGATGGCCCTCTCCAAGCAGCTCGCTGACGCGGGCGCGACCGACACCTCGGTGGAGACCACCGCCAAGGTCCACTTCGACAAGACCGACGCGGGCATGACCGTGACCCGGATCGACCTGGAGACGGTCGGCCAGGTCGCGGGCATGGACGAGGCCCAGTTCACCAAGCTGGCCGAGGCAGCCAAGGAGAACTGCCCGATCTCGCGGCTGCTCTCCCCGGGCGCGCAGATCAGCCTCACCGCCCGCCTCGCCTCCTGACCTCGGCCCGGCACGCCGCCCGACCGGTCGGGCAGAATGGGCGGCGTGCCGGTCGAGATGAGCCGTGAGCGGTTCGAGGAGTTGGTCGGCGAGGCCCTCGACGAGGTGCCCGAGGAGCTGCTCGGGTTGATGAGCAACGTGGTGATCCTGGTCGAGGACGACCCGCCGCCGGGCGAGAACCTGCTCGGCCTCTACGAGGGGCACGCGCTGACCGCCCGGGGCTGGGACTACTCGGGCGTCCTCCCGGACCGCATCCTCATCTACCGGCGCCCGATCCTGCGGATCTGCGACACCGAGGAGGACGTCGTCGACGAGGTGGCGGTGACCGTGGTGCACGAGATCGCCCACCACTTCGGCATCGACGACGCCCGGCTGCACGCGCTCGGCTGGGGCTGACCGGGCCCGCCGCTCCGCCCCGCTCGGCCGATGCCGGCCGTTGCGCGGGTCCCCTAACCTGCGGGAGAGGCACCCCAAGCAGGAGGAAAACACATGCGCAGCGCGCTGTTCTCCGCGGAGAACCTTGAGAAGGAGTCCCAGCAGCCGGGCATGCGGCTGCAGAACTCCAAGATGCTGAAGATCGAGCTGAACGGCGAGGCGATGGCCCGGGTCGGGTCCATGGTCGCGTACCAGGGGCAGGTGCAGTTCCAGGCGCTCGGCTCGGGCGGCATCGGCAAGTTCATCAAGCAGCGCCTGACCGGCGAGGGCGTACCGCTGATGAAGCTCGCCGGCCGCGGCGACGTCTTCCTCGCCGAGCTCGCCAAGGACGTGCACCTCATCGACCTGGAGCCCGGCGACTCGCTGTCGATCAACGGGTCGAGCGTGCTCGCCTTCGACTCCACCCTCCAGTACGACATCAAGATGGTCAGCGGCATGGGGATGGCGTCCTCGTCCGGCCTGTTCAACTGCGTCTTCTCCGGCCACGGCCGGATCGCGATCACCACCAAGGGCACCCCGGTGGTGCTCAACGTCGACCAGCCCACCTACGTCGACCCGCAGGCGGCGGTCTGCTGGTCGGCCAGCCTGCAGACCGGATACCACCGGGCCGAGCAGCTCGGCCTGGGCGCGCTGCTCGGCCGCCGCACCGGTGAGGCGTTCACGATGAGCTTCGCCGGTCAGGGCTTCGTCGTGGTGCAGCCCTCCGAGGAGCCGCCGGTGCAGGGCAGCGGCGCCCAACAGCAGCAGGGCGGCCTGCTCGGCGGCCTGCTGCAGTGACCGCCCGGTCCGCGGGACGCCCCGTCCGGGCGTCCCGCGACCGTCAGCTCAGCTCGCCGGCGCGCAGCCGGGCCAGCCAGGCCGCCGCGTCGGTGTAGTCGGCGTCGGAGAGGCCGGCCGGTGCGGGGACCGGCCGTTCGGCCGCCGCCGGGCTCCAGCGGTGCCGGGGGTACGACCCGAGGAAGCGCACGTCGGCGCAGACCCGGCGCAGCCCCTGCAACGCTTCCCCCAGCCGGACGTCGGCGACGTGGCCGGTGCAGTCGAGGAAGAAGACGTACCGGCCGAGGGCCTCGCCGGTCGGACGGGACTCGATCCGGGTCAGGTTCACCCCGCGGACGGCCAGCTCCATCAGCACGGACAGCAGGGCGCCCACCCGGTCGTGGGCGATGTAGCCGGCCAGCGAGGTGACGTCGTCCCCGGTCGGCGGCGGGGGCGGGCCGGGGCGGGAGACCAGCGCGAACCGGGTCACCGCGTCGGGGTGGTCGGCGATCTTGTCGGCGAGCAGGGCCAGCCGGTGCCGCGCCGCGCCGATCGGGGCGCAGATCGCCGCGTCGTACTCTCCGGTGGCGACGCCGGCCGCGGCGGCCCCGTTGGAGAGCACGTCGACGACCGTCGCGTCGGGCAGGTGGTCGCGGAGCCAGCCCCGGCACTGGGTGGACGCCTGCGGGTGGGCCGCCACGCTCCGCACCTCGCCGAGGCCCGGCCCCGGCCTGGCGGCCAGCACGAACTCCACCGGCAGGATCACCTCCCGGGTGATCACCAGCGGCTCGCCCTCGGCCATCTCGTCGAGGGTCACCCCGACCGCGCCGCCGATCGAGTTCTCCAGCGGCACCAGGGCGGCGTCGGCGTCCCCGGCCCGTACGCTGTCCAGCGCCTCGCCGACGCTACGGGCCGGCGTACGGCTGCCCCGCTCGGCGGCGGGCACGGTACGCAGCGCCTGCTCGGCGAAGGTGCCCTCGGGCCCCAGGTAGACGAAGCGGGTCGGCGGTGTTCCGGGCATGCCGACCAGCCTACGCACCCGGAGTGCCGTCGCAGGCCAACGTCCGGATGCCGGGCGGTCCGGCGGCGCGTACCTCCACCCCGCAGACGTCCGTCCCGGCGGTGACCAGCTTCAGCGCCCCCGGCCGGCCCCGGGTGACCACCTGCAACTCCTCGTGCCCGGTCACGTCGAGCACGGTGTACTGCCAGTCCTCGGCGCAGAGCGGTCCGGTCCGGACCGTGACCCGGACGTCCCGGGGAAGGACTCCGGCCGAACCGCGCAGCAGCGAGACCACCCGGTCGCCGGACGGGCCGGCCGGGCAGGGACCGGCGACCAGGCCTGCGGCGGTGGTGGGGGTGGCGGTCGGCGCCGTCGGGGTGGTGGGTGCGGCGGTCGGCGCGGGCGGGCTGGGGGTGCCGGTCGCGGTCGGGGCGGTGGCCGTCTGCTGGGCCGGTCGTCGCAGCTCGGGCGGGGTGCCGCAGGCGGTGAGGGGCAGCAGGGCGAGCAGCGCGACCGGTACGGTCAGCCGCCGGCGGGTGATGGGGCGGGGTGCGGTGGGTGGCACGGTCCGATCCTCGGCATCGGCGGACGTCGTTGCGGCCGGGTGGCCGAGCCCATCCTAGGGGATCGAACGGCGGGGTGAAGATCACATGTGGACGCGGTGCCCGGCCCGCTCCAGCGCCGCCGTCGCCTCGGCCAGCCGCACGGCGGGGACCAGCACGTGGTCGGTGTCGTACGTGGAGAACGCCACCACGTTCACCCGGGCCCGGGACAGCGGTTCGACCAGCGCGGCGAGGGTGCCGGTGACGGCCAGGTCGAGCGGGCCGACGATCCGTAGGCACCGCCAGTCCGTCTCCACGACCGCCTGCTCCGACGCCCGACGGGAGGGGCAGATCAGGGAGATCCCGTCGATGCTCCAGCTCACCGTCACCACGTCATGCTCGCCCAGTTCGCCCCACAGGGTCGGGGGGAGACTGGAGCCGGCCGGCAGTCGGCACACCGCGTACTCGCCCGGCAACAGAGCGACATCGATCATGAGGGCACGATACGGCCTCGGAGAGGTCGGTCCCAGCACCGTCGCGTGCGGCGAGCGCCACACGTCGTCGGAGGTCAGACCACGGAGAAGAAGGTGAGCGAGCCGGCGACCGAGTCGTCGGCGAGGACCGGCGTCGAGATCGCGTCGACGGTGGTGCCCGGCGCGTCGGTCCCGGGCTCCTGGACCCGGAGCAGTCCGCGGGCGAGCCGGCCGGAGTGCAGGGCGAGCAGCGGCGGGATCTTGTCCGTCTCCTGCTCGGTCAGCTCGCTGCTGTTCGCGGTGAAGTCGACCAGGCGGAGGCCGCCGTCCAGCAGCGGCCGCCCGATCACGTCCTCCGGCGCGCCCAGGCAGAGCAGCTCGCACCCGGATGAGGAGATGGCCACCACCGTGGTGTCGGCGTCGATCAACAGGCAGGGCTCGGCGGCGTGGGAGACGGTGCTCGACCACTGCTCGAAGTTGTCGGACTCCTGCTCTGTCGGTGTCCCCGCAGCCGGCGCGAACACTTCCGAGAGCGAGAGATCGACGTGGGCCACCGCGCCTCCTATGTACACCGACGGTCTGTCCACGCTAGCCGGTCGCCGCGACGACCGCCCGACCGCGCTGGGCGCACCGGCACGCGGGTGCTCCTCGATTGCCCGGGGGCACCGGTGGTGCCGTGGGGCAGGTGTCGGTGTGACGGGTGCCCGGTGACCGGGCGGCCGGCGACGGCGCGGACCGACTGAGCTGCCGAGGCCGATCCCCGGACCGCGTGACGTCGCCGGTGACGTTACCGGCGGGCGGCCCGCTTGTCAGCGGCCGTTCGGCCCTCGTCGTACCACCGGTAGTCGGCCGCTGGACGGTACGTGCCGTTGAGCCAGGTGTTCGGGTCCTGGGCGACCCGGGACAGCTTCTCGGCGGTGGCGGGGCTGATCCGGTTGCCCCCGGCGATCAGGAGACGGTCCAGCTCCCGGTGGGTCGCCATCAGGCAGTCCTTCGGCAGGCCGTACACGCTGATCACGCCGGAGCCGACGAAGGTCAGCACCGGGGTCACCGGGATCGGCAGGCCGACCGCTTCGGAGAGCGCCTTGCTCGCCCGCTTCGCGTCCCGGCGCGCCTCGGCCACATAGGGCGGACGCTTGCCGTTGATCTGCACGACGTCGCCGGCGACCAGCACCCGGGTGCGGCCGTGGTCGGCGATGGTGACCGCGAAGAGGCCGCTCGGGCCGATGGCCAGGAAGCCGGCCCGGTCGTCCCGGTCGCGGTCGAGCAGGACGTCCGCGACGTCCGTACGCGGCCACTCGATGACGTGCCAGGCGGGACCGAGGTGGTCGAGCTGGCCCAGGGCGCGGGCGCCGGCCGCCTCCAGCCGGCGGGCACCCCGCTCGGCCCGACGTCGGCGGGCCCACTCCAGCGGAGTCGGTCGGGCTGGCTCGAGCACCGAGGTGGGCTCGATCCTGGGGTGTGGCACCCCGACGGGCGGCAGTGCCCGGGTGGGTACGGCTCGACGAGCGGGAAAGACAGTCATCGCGACCTCCGGCAAAAGGTCCCTCGAAGTTATGTCTCCACTACCCTACGTTGTGGGACCCGGTGTTCGGCAAGTTCGAGCGCCGGAATGAGTGTGGATGAATGCCATATTCATTCACACTTCTTTTCCGGCTGGTGCGGAACCCCTGCCCTACGCTGCGAGGGTGACCCACTACGTGGACAGCGAGGTCGCCCGACTCGGCACCGTGTTGCTGCACCGTCCCGGGCCGGAACTCGCCCGGCTCACCCCCCGCAACAACGACTCGTTGCTCTTCGACGCCATCCCGTGGGTGGGACGGGCGCAGGAGGAGCACGACGCCTTCGCCGCCGCGCTGCGCGGCCGCGGGGTCGAGGTGCTCTACCTGGCCACCCTGCTGGCCGAGACGCTCGCCGTCGCCGACGCCCGGGCCGAACTCACCGAACTGGTGCTCCGATCGCCACGGCTCGGCGACACCCTCCGCCGCCGGGTCGCCGACCATCTCGCCTACCTCGACCCGGCCGCCCTCGCCGACGTGTTCACCGCCGGGCTCGCCCACGAGGAGCTGCGGCTCGGCCCGGACCGCCCCGGCGGCCTGGTCTGGGCGCTGATGGACCGGCACGACTTCGTCATCGACCCGCTGCCCAACCTGCTCTTCACCCGGGACTCCTCGGTGTGGATCGGCGACCGGGTCGGAGTGACCAGCCTGGCCATGCCCGCGCGGCGGCGGGAGACCACGCTGACCGACGCCATCTACCGGTTCCACCCGCGCTTCGCCGGCACCGAATTCGTCTACCACCCGGAGCTGGAGCACCTGGAGGGCGGCGACGTCCTGCTGCTGGCGCCCGGCGTGCTCGCCGTCGGGGTGGGCGAGCGGACCACCCCGGCCGGCGCCGAACGGCTCGCCCGGCAGGTCTTCGCCGCCGGCCTGGCGCACACCATCCTGGTGGTGCCGATCGCGCAGGAACGGGCCACCATGCACCTGGACACCGTCTGCACGATGGTCGACGTGGACGCCGTGTTGATGTATCCGAACATCGCCAGCACCCTGTCGGCGTACACGGTCATCGCCGGTGCGGACGGCGGCGAGCCACGGGTGGACGGGCCCGCGCCGTTCCTGCGCGCCGCCGCCGACGCGATGGACCTCGACCAGCTACGGGTGATCGACACCGGCCTGGATCCGGTGACCGCCGAACGGGAGCAGTGGGACGACGGCAACAACACGCTCGCCCTCGCGCCCCGGCTCTGCGTCGGCTACGAGCGCAACGTGGAGACCAACGCCCAGTTGGAGCGGGCCGGGATCGAGGTGATCGCGATCGCCGGCTCCGAGCTGGGTTCCGGCCGGGGCGGTCCGCGCTGCATGTCCTGCCCGCTGGTCCGCGAGCCGCTGCGCCGCTGACGGCGGCGGGCCGCCGACCGGCACGGGCCCGCCCGACGCGAGGCGTCCAGCGGGCCCGTCAGGACGATCGAATCAGCGGAGGGTGAGCTGCCGGCCGACCAGGCCGTGCCGGGCCCGCCTGCCCGCCGCGTCCAGCGGCTCGGGAGCCTTCAGCGCCTCGGCGTACCGGTCGGCGAACGCGGCGACCGGCGCCTCCCACTCCTCCGCCGGGGTCTCCTCGGGCAGGTCCCACACCGGCGCCAGCCGGCCGTGCGCCCGGAACATGCCGGCGAAGCGGGTGTTCTCCCCGAGGGGCAGCGTGCCGGCCACGCTCAGCCGGGACAGCGCGTCCAGCGCGGCGTCCTCGTCGTCCGGCAGCACCCAGCGCACGTGGGCCCTCTCCGGCACCTGGCACCAGTACGCGGCCCGGGCGGCAGCCAGCCGGACGGTCGGGTAGACCGCCGCGTTGGCCCGTTCCAGGGACGCCTGCACGGTGGGGTCGTCGGCCGCGCCCGGGTCGAGCCAGAACTCGAAGCCGTCGTGCATGGTGATCTCCAGCGGACCGTCCACCAGGATGTCCTGCAGGCGGGGGCCCGGACCGGGCAGCGGCGGCACGGTGACCTCACCGCCCGGCTCGGTACGCAGCGCGCAGAGCAGCGCCTCGGCCAGGTCCCGGGAGACGTCGCCGGACTGCTGGTGCCGCTGTAGGCCGACGAAGACCCGCCCGTCCGGCTTGGTCATCGCCGGGGCGGCCATCGGCAGCACGGTGGCCAGGGTGACCGGGCGGTCGCCGTACTCCTCGACCAGCTCGGGGGTCAGCCGCAGCGGCGCGGAGGCGGCCGGGACCAGCTCGCGCAGCGCGATCCACTCCGGTTCGTCCGCCAGCCCCTCGAACGGGCGGGGCACGAAGATGTCGCGCACCTTCTCCCGCTTGGGGGTGGCTTCGGCGGCCCGCTGGCTCTTTCGACGCTTGCTCACGGCGAGACAGCCTAGATGCCGGGCCGGTGCGCGGTGGGGACGACCCGCCCCCAGGGCCCGCTCAGCGGGCCACGACCAGGTCCGGCCGGGGCGATCCGACCGGGTCGAACTCGGCCCAGACGCTCTGGCCGAGGCCGTCCCGCTCGACGCCCCAGCGGCTGGCCAGACCGGAGACGATGTGCAGCCCGCGCCCGTCGACGGCGTCCGGGCTGGCCACCCGCATCCGCGGGCCCGAGCCGGAGCCGCCGTCGGTGACCCGGAGCTGGACGCGTCTGCCTCCGGGCGTCGACCGCAGCAGCCAGGCCACCCGGACCACCCCGCCGGGCAGCGGGTCGGCGTGCCGGACGGCGTTGCCGACCAGCTCGGCGAGGACCGCTACCAGGTCCGCCAGCAGAGCCGGCGATACGACGTCGGACAGCTCGCCGGCGAGCCGGTGCCGGGCCAGGCGCGCGCCGGTCGCGTGATGGGGCACCACCACGCACCACGATCGTTCGGCCGAACCAGTCGACACCGTCGTCCCTTCCCGCCCCCCGCCGGCGCCGGGATCAACCCCGTGGCAGCCGCACCTCTGCGACGGTACCGCCGCCGACCCTCGGTCGGAGGGATACCCATCCATTCTGCTGTTCAACGATCTGCCGGACGAGATAGAGACCGAGCCCGGCCCCCGGATAGCGGCGCCGGTCACCGGACTCGCCCTGCCAGAACCGGTCGAACGCCCGCTCCACGTGCTCGGGCCGGATGCCGATGCCCCGGTCGGCGACCCGAAGGAAGACCGTCCCGTCGTTGGCCGTCGCGCACACCTCGATCGGGGTGTCGGGCAGCGAGTACTTCCCGGCGTTTGTGCTCAGCTCGGTCAGCACGGTGGCCAGGCTGCGCCGGTCACCGAGCGCCTTGGGCAGGTCGTCGGGCAGGTCCAGGACGATCCGGTGCCGGACGTCGGCCGGTAGGTCGGGTACCGCGGCGCGGAGCGCGTCGGCGAGGTCGAAGGGGGTGGCCGCCTCGCCGCCGGACCCGCTGTCGGTGGCCGCGGAGAGCAGCCGGTCGACGAGCCGGGCCAGCTCGTTGGCGCGCTGGCCGATGATCCGGGCGGCCTGTCGCCGGTCGTCGTCGGCGAGCGACTCCCAGTGGTCGGTGAGGGTGTCCGCGTACCCCTTGATCACGGTGACGGGAGTGCGCAGCTCGTGGCTGGTCACCGCGACGAAGAGGTCCCGGTCGTGGTCGCGCCGCTGCTGGTCGGTGATGTCCCGGAAGGTGACCACCCGTAGCGTGCCCGGGCCGGGCAGCTCCCCTGAGGTGATCCGCAGCCAGCGGCCGTCGGGCGACCGGTGGTCGAGCACCTGCCCCGGTGGGGGCAGCGGGAAGGGCAGCGGACGGCTCAGCGCCTCCTCGGCCGGGCGGCCGGTGACCTGGGCGGCGGCCGGGTTCCAGAGCCGGACGTGGTGGTCCCGGTCGACCACCGCCAGCCCGTCGGCGAGGGCCGCCACCACCGGGCCGTCGCCGTGCACCGGCAGGCCGGTCTGGTCGCCGTACATGTGGGCGATGCAGGAGGCGATGTAGCCGAGCACGGCGTGCTGGGAGCTGTCCTCCGGGTCGCCGTCCGGGTAGAGGGCGTGCAGGCTGCCCACGGTCAGGCCGCCGATCTCGGCGCGCGCCACGATCATGCGGAGCAGGCCCTGGGCCGCCAGTACGTCGGCGAGCGCGCCGGGAATCCGGTCCACCAGCACCTGGCGTACCGGGGGGCCGGAGAGGAGGCAGACGGTGGCCGGGTGGGCGGCCGGCAGCGGCCGGCCGATGGCCCACTCGGCGGCGCCGGTCGCCGCGATCACCCGGCCGCCGGCCGGGGCGAACTCCACGAACGCGAGGCTGGCCGCACCGATCGCCGGCTGGACCACCCGGAGCAGCCGGGTGAGGACGGGCAGCCCGGAGTCCCCGGAGTTGATCATCCTGATCACGGTGGTGTGGCCGGCGATGAGGGCGGGGTAGTCGGTTCGCTCCGGCATGTCCCGAGTGTGCCCCGGCCGACGGTCCAGGGACACCCCCGGGCGGCCGACCGCCACCGGCCGCCGGGCGGACCGGCCGTGCCCGTGGGGCGGTGGACCTCAGCGGCCGAGCCGGCCCAGCGCCCGGGCCGGGCGGTCGGTGATCACCCCGTCCACCCCGGCGTCGAGGACCAGCTCCAGGTCGTCGGGCTCGTTGACCGTCCAGACGTACACCTGGTTGCCGCCCGCGCGCAGCGTGGGGACGAGCTGCGGCCGGGCCCGGACCAGCCCGATCCCCGGCCCGGCGATCCGGGTGCCGAAGGGCAGCCGGCCCAGCCGCAGCCAGCGCGGCAGCACCTCCAGCAGCAGCACCGTCGGCAGGTCGGGGGCGAGCTCGCGAATCCGGCGGACAGCCAGCGGGGAGAAGGACATCACGGTGACCCGCACCGGGTCGTCCGGTCCCGGCTCGGCGAGGCCGTACCGGCGCAGCAGGGTGACGAGCCGGCGTTCCACGTCCCGGCCGTACCGGGAGGGGTGCTTCGTCTCCACCAGCAGCCGGACCGGCCGGCCGGCGGCCAGTACGGCGTCGAGCAGCCGTTCCAGGGTGAGCAGCCGGGTGTGCGACTCGTCGAGCCGCTCGTCCCCGTCGGCCGGCACCCCACCCGGATGCCAGGAGCCGAAGTCGAGCGTTTCCAGCTCGTCGAGCGTACGCGCGCTCACCAGCCCGTGGCCGTTGCTGGTCCGGTCCAGCCGACGGTCGTGCACGCAGACCAGGTGCCCGTCCCGGGTCAGCCGGACGTCGCACTCCAGGCCGTCTGCGCCCTCGTCGAGGGCGCGCAGGTAGGCGGCGAGGGTGTGCTCGGGCAGGTCGTACGAGGAGCCGCGGTGCGCGAAGACCAGGGGGTCGCCCATGCCGGTCGGTCCCTAGACGACCCGGCCCGGCTGCCCGTCGTCGGTGACCACCGGCCGGCCGGCGGCGGCCCAGTCACCCATCCCGCCCGCGACGTTGCGCACCTCGTCCCAGCCGTTGCGCATCAGGTAGGCGACGACCTGGGCGGACCGCCCGCCGGAGCGGCAGATCACCGCTACCTCCCGGTCGTTCGGCACCTCGGCCAGCCGGGCGGGTAGCTCCATCATCGGCAGGTGGTGGGCGTCCGGCGCGTGGCCGGCGGTCCACTCGTCGTCCTCCCGGACGTCGAGCAGGTAGATGTCGTCGGGCACTGCCGACGCGGGCACGCTGGGAACCTGGGGTCCGAACACGGCTACCAAGCCTAGTCGGACCGGTCCGGTCACAACCGGTTGACCCAGCGCGGATTGGCCCCGGCCCATTCGGGCAGCCGGGTGCCGCGGACCGCGTCGAAGAGCCCGCTGCCGCCGTTGTCGAGCACCACGTAGGAGACCTCGTCGATGGTCTGCGGATACGAGGGGACCTGCACCCCGTGCAGCGCGTCCGCGGGCAGTGACCGGAACGCGAGCAGCAGATCATCCAGCGGTACGGCGTTGGTGTCCACGGTCAGCGAGCCGCCCACCGCCCGGAGCACCTGGTCGAGCCGCACCGGGTCGTTGCGCAGGTGCGTCTCGCCGGCCTTGTCCAGCACGGCGCGGAGCATCTGCTGCTGGTGCCGCTGCCGGTCGTAGTCGCCGCCGGGCAGGTCGTAGCGCTGCCGGACGTAGTCCAGCGTCCGGGCGCCGTCCATCTGCTGGCAGCCGGGGGTGAAGAGGGTCTTCGTGTGGATCGAGCGGACCTCGGTGTCCACGCACATCCGGATGCCACCGAGCAGGTCGATGACCTCCTTGAAGCCGGAGAAGTCGATCAGCGCGGCCCCGTCGAAACGGATCCCGGTGACCTTGGTCAGGGTGGCGGAGAGCAGGCGGGCGCCGGCCTGACCGCCGCCGCCGTGCTCGTACGCCGCATTGATCTTGTCCTGGCCGCCGCCGTAGCCCGGCGCGGGTGGAATGGTGACCAGCAGGTCCCGGGGGATCGAGATCAGGTACGCCTGCCGCATCCCGGCCGGCACATGCACGATGAGGATGCTGTCCGAGCGCTGGTCCTCGGGGTTGGCGCCGGGGCGGTGGTCGGAGCCGACCAGGAGGTAGTTGAGCGCCCCGGAGAGGTCGGTCCGCGGCTGGCGGGCGTCGGGGGAGAGCAGTTGCTCCTTGGTCACGAAGTGGTCGTACCGGTTGGTCAGCCAGTGCAGCCCGGTCACGGCGAGCGCGGCGAGCAGGACCAGGGCGAGGCCGCCGCCGAGCAGGAACCGGGGGAGGCGGGCGGCTCGTCCGGCCCGCCCGCGTCTGGTCCGTGCTGGCCTGGACGTGACACCCCTCCCGCAGCCGATACGTGAGATCCGCTCACGTCAGGCTACGGGCGAAAGACTCCGGCGGTGGCCGCTTTCGCGACCACCGCCGGGTACCAGGTCAATGACGCCGAATCACTTACGGGTGGAGAGGACGTTGGGGTTGGCCACCACGAACTCGGCGAGCTTGTCGTCCTTGACCGCCTGGAACATGTCCATGCTCAGCTGGTTGAGGGACTCCCGCGAGTGGTCCGCGTTGGGGCTGTAGGTGCCGCCGTTGGTGCGCAGCGTGGTCAGGTCGTTGCCGGTGACGCCCTTCATCGTGTAGATGAAGTCGTCGATCGGCACGTTGCCGGTGTCCAGGACCAACGCCTTGCCGGCCGCATTGATCAGGTGGTTCAGCTTGATCGGGTTGGTCAGCGTGCCGTTCTGGGTGGCCTTCTTGGCCATCGCCTTGATCAGCTGCTGCTGGTTCTGCTGGCGGTCGTAGTCGCTGTTCGGCAGGCCGTAGCGCTGGCGGGCGTAGTCGAGCGCCTCCCAGCCCGCCATCTCCTTGCAGCCCTTCTTGTGCACCACCGGGGTCATCGGCTTGCCGGTCTTCTTGGCTTCGGCGTTCCACATCGGCTTGCCGTCGACCATCATCATGTGGTGCGACGGCACCTCGTGGCTGACGCAGATCCGGACCGTGCCGAGGGCGTCGATGACGTTCTTGAAGCCGCCGAAGTTGATGATCGCCGCGCCGTCGAAGCTGATCCCGGTCATCTTCTTGATGGTCTTCGCCATCAGCTGGGCGCCGCCCTCCCAGCCGCCGCCGTTGCGGGCGCCCGCCTGGAAGGCCGCGTTGATCTTGTCTGTGCCGCCCTTGAAGCGGCTCTTCTCGAACGGCGGGATCTGCGCCTCGGTGTCCCGGGGGATCGAGATCAGGTACGCCTGGTCGTGGCTGGCCGGGATGTGCAGGATGATGATGGTGTCCGAGCGGACGTCGTCGGCGGCCCAGGTCGCCCGGGCGTCGACGCCGAGCAGCAGCATGTCGATCGGGCCGTCCAGGCTGTTGCCGCCCTCGGCGTCGGTCTTACCCGCGTCGCCCAGCAGGTTGCGCTGCGCGATGTTGCCGGTGGCCTGACCGATCACGGCCTTGCTGCCGACGATGGCGAGGCCGCTGGTCATCATCAGCACCGCGCCGAAGATCACCGTCAGTCGGGCCCAGAGCGGGTCCTTGCGACGGCCGCGCTTCCTGGACCCGCCGTTGCCGCGGCCGGGGCCGGGCTGCGTCGGGATGATGGGCGGCACCCGGGCGGGTGCTCCGGGATCCAGTGACTGAGGGCGACGGCTGGTCTGAACCGGCATGCGTGCTCCAGCTCGATGATCGGGGGGCTCGACCACTGTACGTACCAGGTTCCGTTCTTGCGACCTTCTCGCGGAACTAATCCCGCCAATCCCGGCACTCGTCACGGCCTATTGCCCGAACGGCTAATTGAAAACAACCGGTCGGCGGTTGGCTTGCCGTGGACGAGCCTTGACCGCCGACCGATTGGGTGTTCCGGAGAGTGGGCGTCAGCCGCCGTTCCCCGTGCCACCGCCGTCCTGGTTGGCCTTCACCCAGTCCGCCACGGTGTCCGCCGACATCGCCTTGTACAACGCGAGGGCCTTCTCCCGGTCGGAGACCACCACCGACTCGCCGTTGATCGTCTGGCTGCCCACATTGGGGCTGGTGATGAAGGTCAGGTTCTCGCCGCGCAGGCTGCGGAACTGCACCGCCATGTCGACAAGCGAGAATCCCTGGTCGACGGTGGCCGCGTCGGTGACCGACTTGAGGAAATCGTTAAGCTTCCTGGGGTTGGTCAATGTGCCGGTGCTCGCGGCCTTGTCCATCAGCGCCCGGAGGAATTCCTGCTGGTGGCGCATCCGGGCGAAGTCCCCCGCGGGGAACTGCTTGCGCTGCCGGATCCAGTCAAGCGCCTCGGCGCCGTCCATGTGGTTCACGCCCTTGGTGAACGTCCGGTACGGCTTGTGGATCGAGGTGATGGTCCGCTCGACCTTCAGGTCCACCCCGCCGAGCGCGTCGGTGACCTCCTTGAAGCCGGCGAAGTCGATCGCCATGACGTGGTCGATCCGCACGTCGCTGAAGCACTCCACCGTCTTCACCGCGAGCGGCAGGCCACCGAACGCGAACGCCGCGTTGACCTTCGCGCGCTGGCCGGAGTCGCAGTCCGCGCCCGCGTTCTCCGGGATCCGCACGTAGAGGTCGCGCGGGATGGAGACCAGGTAGGCCCGCTTGTGGTCGGCCGGGATGTGCATCACGATCAGCGTGTCCGCCCGCCACTTGCCGGCGCTCTCCAGCGGGGCGTCCGGGTCCCGGGAGTCGCTGCCGACCAGCAGGATGTTCAGCGCGCCGTCGACCGTCTTGGTGGGCCGGCCCCCGGTGATCTGGGAAAACGGATCGGTCCGGGCCAGGTCGTTGTTGAGGTTGCGGGCGTAGAACCAGGCGCCGGCGCCGCCGAGCAGCGCGAGCACCAGCACCGAGATGCCGGCCACCAGACCGATCCGGCCCCAGCGCGGGCGCGGGCCGCGCCGCCCCGATCCGCCGGCGCCGCCCGGGCCGGAGGGGCCGTCCGGCCCGGCGGGGCCGCCCGGGCCGCCGGGGCGCGGCTCCTCGTGGGACGGGTACCACTGGGTTTCGGTGGCGCGGGCGCGCCCGGCGGGGCCCCGGCCGGAGCCGGGGACCTGGGCGCGACCCGCGCTCCGGAGCAGGTACGGGAGCGGGACGCCAACAGAGGTGGTCGCTGACATGTAACCGAGGGTAGGTCGGACGGTCCAGTACCGCCCTCAGGTGATGCCCGGTGTCAGCGTTCTTCCAGTCGGCGTCAGTACCCTAGCCGCTCGCGGAAATACTCGATCGTGCGTCGCAGGCCGTCTTCGGGCGCCACGGCTGGCTCGTATCCGAGCAGCTTCCGGGCGAGGGTGAGGTCCGGCCGGCGCATCTCCGGGTCGTCCGCGCTGCGGGTGATGTAGCTCACCTCGGAGCTGCTTCCGGAGAGTGACACGATCAGTTCGGCCAGTTGCCGCATCGACAGCTCGTGCTCGGTGCCGCAGTTGATCGGGCCCGTCTCGGTGGAGTCGAGCAGCAGCAGGATGCCGCGCACCAGGTCGTCCACGTAGCAGATCGAGCGGGTCTGGTTGCCGGTGCCGTGCACGGTGATCGGCTCGCCGCGCAGCGCCTGGGAGATGAAGGTCGGGATGGCCCGGCCGTCGTCCGGGCGCATCCGCGGGCCGTACGTGTTGAAGATCCGGACGATCGCGGTGTCCAGGCCCCGGCTGCGGTGGTACGCCATGGTGGCCGCCTCCGAGAAGCGCTTCGCCTCGTCGTAGACGCTGCGTACGCCGATCGGGTTGACGTTGCCCCAGTACGTCTCGCGCTGCGGGTGCTCCTTCGGGTCCCCGTACGCCTCGGAGGTCGAGGCCATCAGGAACCGGGCGCCGTCGGCGGTGGCCCGCTCCAGCAGGTGCAGGGTGCCCACCGAGCCGACCCGCAGGATCTCCACCGGCAGCTTCTCGAAGTCGGTGGGGCTGGCCGGGGAGGCCATGTGCAGGATCGCGTCGAACCGCTCGGCCAGCGCCGGGTGGTCGGTCGGCAGCCCCTCGGAGATGTCCGCCTCGACCAGGGTGAACGTCGGCTCCTCGAACAGGTGGGCGACGTTGTCCTTGGAACCCGTGACGAAGTTGTCCAGCACCACGACGGTGCAGCCACGGGCGATGAGGGCGTCGACCAGGTGGGACGGCACGAAGCCGGCGCCGCCGGTGACGAGGATTCGGTGTCCGGGTCCGAAGCGGGGCTCTACCTTCATGCCGGCCAGCCTACTCAGCGTGCCTTTCGGCCGAGGGTGCGGCATACGGCGAGGGGCCCCGCCGGCTCGGCGGGGCCCCTCGTCTCGTCGAGCGTCAGTGGGCGCCCGCGCCGGTGAGGGCGCGCACCTCCAGCTCCGCGTACTTCTCCTCGTCGTGCTCCTTGGAGATCAGCGTGCCGATCCAGCCGCAGAGGAAACCGAACGGGATGGAGATGAGGCCCGGGTTGGACAGCGGGAACCAGTGCCAGTCGTGCTTGGGGAACATGGCCGTCGGCGATCCGGAGACCACCGGGGAGAAGAAGACCAGCACCACGGCGGCGAGCAGGCCACCGTAGATCGCCCAGACCGCGCCCGAGGTGTTGAACCGGCGCCAGAACAGGCTGTAGAGGATCGCCGGCAGGTTGCCCGAGGCGGCCACCGCGAAGGCCAGCGCCACCAGGAACGCCACGTTCAGGCTCTGCGCGAAGATCGACAACGCGATGGCGATCGCGCCGATGACCAGGGCGGAGAACCGGGCAACGGTGACCTCCTGCCGCTCGGAGGCCTGGCCGTTCTTGATGACGTTGGCGTAGAAGTCGTGCGCCAGGCTGGACGACGAGGCCAGGGTCAACCCGGCGACCACCGCCAGGATGGTGGCGAAGGCGACCGCCGCGATGATCGCCAGGAGCGTCGCGCCGCCGAGGCTGCCGCCGAAGAAGTCCTTGCCCAGCGCCTCGGCGAGCTGCGGAGCGGCGGTGTTGCCCGCCTTGTCCTGCGCGGTGATCGCCGTGCCGCCGACCAGGGCCGCCGCGCCGAAGCCGAGGGCGAGGGTGAGCAGGTAGAACGAGCCGATGATGCCGATCGCCCAGAGCACGCTCTTGCGGGCCGCCTTCGCGGTCGGCACGGTGTAGAACCGGATCAGGATGTGCGGCAGGCCGGCGGTGCCGAGCACCAATGCGATGCCGAGCGAGAGCAGATCGATCTTGTTGTAGAAGGTCTGCAGCCCATCGCCGGGCACCTCCTTGCAGTACCGCAGGCACGGTTCGAGGAACGCGTTCCCCTTGCCGGACGCCGCCGCGGCGTCGCCGAGCAGCGACGACAGGTTGAACTTGTACTTCGCCAGCACCAGCAGGGTCATCACCACGGCGCCGGTCATCAGCAGGAACGCCTTGACGATCTGGACGTACGTGGTGCCCTTCATGCCGCCCACGGTGACGTAGATGATCATCAGGGCGCCGACCATGATGATCGTGGCCACCTTGGCGGTGTCCGCGTCCATGCCGAGGAACGTCGTGCCCGGCTTGATGCCGAGCAGCAGTGCGACCAGCGCGCCCGCGCCGACCATCTGGGCCAGCAGATAGAAGATCGAGACCGTGATGGTGGAGACCGCCGCCGCCGTCCGCACCGGCCGCTGCCGCATCCGGAACGCCAGCACGTCCGCCATCGTGTACCGGCCGGAGTTGCGCAGCAGCTCCGCCACCAGCAGCAACGCCACCAGCCAGGCGACCAGGAAGCCGATGGAGTAGAGGAAGCCGTCGTAGCCGTAGAGGGCGATGATCCCGGCGATGCCCAGGAAGGACGCGGCCGACATGTAGTCTCCGCCGATCGCCATGCCGTTCTGGAAGCCGGAGAAGGAGCGACCGCCCGCGTAGAAGTCGGTGGCGGTCTTGGTCTGCCGGCTGGCCCAGATGGTGATGGCCAGCGTGATCGCCACGAAGATCAGGAACAGCGTGATGGTGAGGTTCCGGGCGGTGGTGCTGCCCGCCTCAGCCGCGAGAACCGTGCTCATGGGTCACCTCCCCGATCTCGGCGCGGATCCGGTCGGCGACCGGGTCGATCCGCCGGTCGGCGAACCGCGAGTAGAGCCAGGCGATGACGAACGTCGAGACGAACTGGAGCAGGCCGAAGACGAGGGCGACGTTGATGTGGCTGCCGAAGAGCTTCGTGCCCATGAAGCCCCGCGCGTAGGCGGAGAGGATGACGTAGAGCGCGTACCACAGGAAGAACGCGACGGTCATCGGGAAGACGAAGCCGCGCAGCGCGCGTCGCAACCCGGCGAACTCGTCCGACCGCTGTACGGCGAGGTACCGCTCTGCGGCGGATTCGGCCGGCGCAGACGCGGGTGTGTCCGTGGACATCTGTGGATCACCACCTTCACAGGCGTGGGGAGTTTCGCGCACGGTAAGGAGCGCGCTCCCCACCCGGGAAGGCCGAGATCGGCATCGGTCATCGGCTGCGCCGAACGGTGGGCCGGCTGCGCCGAGTGACCTAGGTCACTTCGCCGAGCGGTCGCCGCTCAGTCGGTCAGCTCCCGGTACCGGCCCCGGTAGTGCAGCAGCGGGGCGGTCTCCTCCACCAGGTCGACCGCCTCGATGGTGGCCTCGACCAGCAGTCCCCAGCCGTACTCCCGGGCGGTGTCGAGCCGGCAGCCGGCCCATCCGCCGCCGTCCGCGGGGATCGGACCGTAGGGGGTGTCGGTCCACGAGCCGGTGGCGAAGAGGCCACCGGGGGACGGGAAGAGGCCGGCGAACCGGTCGGCGAGCTGCCGGTGCGGCGGGCCCAGCGGGCAGACCGCGAAGCGACCCGCCTCCTCGACCGCCGCCCACAGGTCCGACTCCGGGTCGATCAGCCCGAGCAGCCGGTCCGGCTCGCCCTCGGCGACCAGGGTGGACGAGACGGTCAGCCCGGCCGGCCCCGGCGCGGTCCAGAGGGTGACCGGGGCGGCGAGCCGCCCGCGCAGCCGGCGTACCGGTGAACGCTGCCCGGCCGGCACGGCGAACGGGTCGGTGTGGTGGATCTCGGCACCCGGCTCATGATTCACGTGAAACATTGTGCCGCCCCGGGCCCGCGCCCAACCGAGGAAGCGGTCGTGCAGGTCGGCGGGGCGGGCCTGCCCGTTGAGCTGGGCGAGCTGATCGCCGGCCTCCGCCATCAGCAGGCCCAGGTAGACCAGCAGGGCGGTCCGGTCGTCCCGGTACTCCACGAGGAGCGCGAGCCGGGCCGGCTGGCACGGCCAGGGCGCACCGCAGGCCCGGCAGCGCCAGAGCGGCCGCATCGGCGCGTGCGGCACGTACCGGCTCACCGCGCGGCCCCTGCGGCGTCGGGTGCCGGCGCTTGCCTGCCGCCGGGCGGACGCCGGCGTGTCGGAGAGCGATATACCTGAGCGTCAGGTTCATGCCTGTCAGGTATATCGACCGGAACGATGTTCGCTGCCGGGCCGCGACCCGCGGGGGCGGGGGTCACCACCGGCCGCCGTTCGCCCGCCAGGCCTGCGCCGCGGGCGGCGGCGTGATTCTGCGGTACGACCTTCCGCGGTACGACCGCGCGGCGGCGTTCCTGCGGCGGCGGAACAGGGTGAACATCGGGGCCTCCTCCGGTCGGAAGGGGCCGCCCCGGATCGGGGGAATGACCGGGGCGGCCCGACGCAGGACCGGCCACCGGGTCGTCGCCTCCACCGGCCGGGCCGCGTGCCTCCACCCTGGACTCGACGGCGCGGACAGGGGAGGATGCCAGGGCTTACTACGCAGCGCGGTCCCGTACTTACCGGAGAGGTACGGGATGAACGTCGAGATGTGGATCCGGGCGCTCAAGGCCGCCCGGGCCGGCGCGGACGTCTCGCAGGAGGGGCTGGCGGCCCTGATCAAGTGGAGTCCGTCCACCGTGGCGGCGATCGAGACCGGCCGCCGCCGACCGACGATGGAGTTCGCCGTCGCCGCCGACCACGCCCTCGGCACCGGCGGCCTCCTCGCGGAACTGTTGACGGCGGCCGACCGGCAGCGATTGCCCACCTGGTTCGTCCCGTGGCGGACCCACGAGCAGCAGGCCACCCGGCTCTGCGAATTCGAGCCCTGCCTGGTGCCCGGTCTGCTCCAGACGGAGAATTATGCGAGGGCGGTCATCTCAGCGGGTGGGCTGCATCCCGTGGCTACGGTTGACGAGTTGGTCGCCGTGCGGTTGGAGCGGCAGCAGCTGTTCCTTCGTGACGAACCACCCTTGTGCGTCTTCGTCCTCGATGAGGGGGCGCTACGCCGACCGGTCGGTGGGCCAGCCGTGCTCGACGCACAACTCGGTCGCCTGATGGAGCTGGCAGCGCTGCCGGCTGTGCGCCTGCACGTGATCCCTCTCGATGCCGGCGCACATGTCGGCCTCATCGGTGGGTTTCTGCTCGCTGAACTTCCCGATGGAGAACGGGTGACCTACGTGGAGGATGTCGCGCGCGGACACGTGATCGATGACCCCGAAGTCGTCCGGTTGATCGACCGCAAGTGGGATAGCCTGCTGGGCGAAGCGCTGTCCACCAGCGCTTCGCTGGATCTGATCCGGAAGCTGAAGGTGACGCCATGACCATCACCGAGCCGCGTTGGCGAACCTCGACGAGGTCAGGTGACACTGGTGGCGCCTGCGTCGAGGTGGCGGACAACCTGCCCGGGGTGGTGCTGGTCCGGGACAGCAAGGACCGCTTCGGCCCCACCCTCACCTTCACCCCGGACGCCTGGCACTGCTTCCTCCATCTGGTTGCCGCACGTCGGGCTGAATGAGGGCCTCGCTGGCGTGCTCCACACTCACGAGCTGACGTACGCCGGATCTGTGCTGACCAAGCGGTACACCTCGTGGCACCGCGGAGAGCACCTGCGTGAATGGGCCGTGCTGCGGCATGTCCACCGTCACGAGCCTGAGCTGGTGCCACGGCCGCTGGCAGCCGACCTCGACGCGCGACCGCCCAGCGTCGCCATGTCGCGGCTGCCCGGCGCGCCGTTGGGCGGAACCCTCACCGACGCACAGCGATGCGCCCTCGCCACGGCTATCGACATGCTCTGGTCCGTACCCTGTGCCCCCTCGCCGGAGATCGGGCCATGGACAGACGACCTCGGCTTCGCGCGGCGGCTGACCGACGGCCCGCGACCGGTCGGCGGGATGACAGCCGTGGCATACGATGCCGCTCAAGCATGGTGGGACGGCCCTGACCCCGCGCTGTTGCGGCAGCAGCCAGACGTGACAGTGCTCGGACATCGCGATCCCAATCTGGCCAACTACCTCTGGGACGGCAGACGCGTACGCATTGTCGACTTCGAGGACAGCGCCGTCTCCGACCCGGCCACGGAACTGGCGATCTTCGCTGAGCACCTGTCGACGCGCGCCGTCGACGCTGGCGAATTCTGCGCATCCTTCGAGGTCGACCAGCAGCGGCTGCGAGCGGGCCGCCGGCTGTGGGCCATGTTCTGGCTACGCCTGCTGCTGCCCGGTGGACCGGCTGCCCGACGGAACCCGCCGGGCTCTGCCGACACCCAGGCCCGGCGGCTCCTGACTCTGCTGCGGAGCTGAGCACCCGGCGTCAGCGGCGGGGGGTGACGGCGGCCAGCAGTTCCGGCTGGCGGCGGTCCAGCACGTGACCGGCCAGGTACGACCCGAGCAGCGCCGCGCCCAGCCCGTACGCCAGGCCGACCGGCAGGGCCAGCCAGAGCCAGACGTCGCCGAGCAGCGCCGCGGCCACCACCATCGGCACCGCCGCGGCCGCCGAGGCGACCATGGACAGCAGGGTGAGGAGACTCTTCGCCATCCCGGCGCCGGTGTTCATCGCGAACGGGTTGCTCGTCTCCGGCAGCGCGTACCCACCGAGCACCGAGACGAACGCGTTGATCGCCAGCCCGCTGCCG
This sequence comes from Micromonospora sp. RTP1Z1, assembly GCF_033804685.1. Taxonomy (NCBI): domain Bacteria; kingdom Bacillati; phylum Actinomycetota; class Actinomycetes; order Micromonosporales; family Micromonosporaceae; genus Micromonospora; species Micromonospora sp. RTP1Z1. The sequence goes on along the minus strand of NZ_JAPFQV010000005.1, from coordinate 90,855 downwards.
TACGCGGCGAGCAGCGCGCCGGCCATCACGCCCAGCCAGGCCGGGTGCCCGAGCAGCGTGGCGAGGACGACCGCGACGATGCCCAGGAGCGGCACCACGTAGAGCGAGAACGCGGTCATCCGGGCCCGCAGCTCCAGCCGCCCGAGTACGCCGGCCACCACGTTCGCCGCGTACGCGCTGCCGTCGAAGCCGAACTGGTTGGCCAGGGTGACCGAGGCGAGCACCCCGACGAAGAGCATCGAGAGGCTGACCAGCACGGGGGACGTGTCGCCAGTGGTGGAGAAGCCCTCCTCGGCGCTGGCGGAGAAGCCGGCACCACCCAGGTTGACCATCACCGGCACGAAGATGCCGACCACCGCGATGGTGATCAGGTTGGCCCGGCGTCGGGCGTCCCGCCACCAGTAGCGGCACTCCCGGGCGACCAGCGCCCCGAACCGGTCCCGCGGGGCCCAGCCGACGGCGCGCGGGAAGAGTTGGGCGACCGCCCCGCCGACCGTGCCCCGCCGGCCACGGGCCCGAACGAACGGACCGCGCCGGTCGCGGGCCCGAACGAACGGACCGCGCCGGTCGCGGGCCGGGCCGGCGCTGGCCGCGCCGACCATCGCCGACTCCAGCGACCGCGACCACCACAGAAGCAGCGCGCCGATCGTCAGCGCGGTGATCAGCAGCTTGACCGGGGCCGCCCACACCCGTCCCTCGGCCACGTCGATGCCGGCGGTCCACGGTGCCCCGAAGGGGGTCCAGCCGATCACCCGGGCCACCCCGGTCAGCCGGTCCCAGTCGGCCTGGCGGACCGCCGCCAGCACCACGATCTGCAGCGGTCCGAGCAGGGCGGCGACCACTGCCAGCAGCACGGCGGCCAGGTCGCGTACCCGGCGGGAGCGGAGCATGGTGGCGAAGGCGCTGGTCACCGCGCGGGCCGCCGCCACGCAGAGCAGCAGTCCGGCGACCACCCCGACGACCGCGACCAGGCCGGCCGACCAGCCGCCCAGCGCGCCGGCGGTGACCACCAGCCCGGACACCGCCACCAGCGTGGCCAGCACGGGCACGCTGACCAGGGCGGCCGCGTACAGGCCGGTGACCAGGGTGCGGCGGCTCAGCGGCAGCAGCGCGAACCGGGCCGGGTCGAGGGTCTCGTCCACGCCGAAGAAGACCAGCGGCAGCAGCAGCCAGCCGAGCACCAGCAGGCCCCCGCCGAAACCGGCGACCATCGGCGCGTACCGGGGCTCGCCGGCCAAGCCGGGCGCCGCCAGCACGACGAAGCCGCCGGCGGCGAACCAGAGCCCGACCAGCGCGCCGACCACGAAAAGCGCGATCCGCCAGCCCTGGCCACGGAAGTTGTTGCCGAGCACCCGCAGCTTCAGCCGGACGAAGTGCCGGGCGGAGACCCGCCGGGCCGGCGCGACGGGCGGGGTCACCGCGACAGCCACGACAGCTCCTCGCCCGTCGCGGTCCGCCCGCCGACCACCTCGACGAAGACCTCCTCCAGCGGCCGGTCGCCGCGCACCTGCTCAAGCGTGCCGACCCGCTTGATGGTCCCGTCGGCGAGGATCGCCACGTGCGAGCAGATCCGCTCGACCACCTCCATCACGTGGCTGGAGAAGACCACCGTGCCGCCGCCGGTGACGTACCGGTGCAGGATGTCGCGGATCAGCGCGGCCGACACCGGGTCGACCGCCTCGAACGGCTCGTCCAGCACCAGCAGCCGCGGGCCGTGCAGCAGCGCGCAGGCCAGGCCGATCTTCTTCTTCATGCCGGCCGAGTAGTCCACCACCAGGGTCCGGCCGGCGTCGGTCAGCGCCAGCACGTCGAGCAGCTCCGCCGCCCGCTGCTCGACCACCGCCGGGTCCATGCCGCGCAGCAGACCGTGGTACGCCAGCAGCTCCGCCCCGCTGAGCCGGTCGAAGAGCCGTACGCCGTCCGGCATCACGCCGAGCAGGCCCTTGGCGCGGACCGGGTCGGCCCAGACGTCGTACCCGAGCACCCGGGCCTGGCCGGCGTCGGGCCGCAGCAGGCCGACGGCCATGGAGAGGGTCGTGGTCTTGCCCGCGCCGTTCGGGCCGAGCAGCCCGTAGAAGGAGCCGGCCGGGACGTCCAGGTCGACGCCGGCGACCGCCACCTTGGTGTCGAACCGCTTCGCCAGGCCGCGCAGCGCGAGCGCGGGGTGCTCTTGGGTCATGCCCCGAACGTTAGTCGGCCGACGCCCGTGATCTCTCCCGCGGCCCGGGCCACCGCCGCCAGCTGTGGGCGCTGCTCCTCGAGCCGCTCCGCGAGCCAGTTCTGCTCGTCAACCGTTACCTTTCCTCCCCGCCGTCCCTCAGCACTGTGAAGGACCGGAGCGGTCCGAGGTGACACCTCGAGTGGAGGAGCGACGCGTGACGTCAGGCATGAAGACCATCATCTATCCGGTCCGCGACCTGGAGCGGGCGAAGGCGCTGTACGGCCGGCTGCTGGGCGTCGAGCCGGTCGTGGACGAGCCGTACTACGTCGGGTTCGCCCTGGCCGGGCAGGACGTCGGCCTGGACCCGAACGGCTACGGCCAGGGCATGACCGGGCCGGTGGCGTACTGGCACGTGGACGACATCGAGGGGAGCCTGAAGGAGCTCCTCGACGCCGGGGCGGAGAAGGTGCAGACGGTCAAGGACGTCGGCGCCGGCAAGCTGATCGCCTCCGTACGCGACGCGGACGGCAACGTGGTCGGCCTGATCCAGGCGCCCTGACGGGCACCGGATCTCGTCGGGCGTCACCGCCCCCCGGCGCCCGACGAGATCCGGGAGAATCGGCCCTGCCCGGAGGCGCCCCGGCTCAGAGGCGCAGCGCTTCGGGGGTGTGCAGGCGCAGCATCGTCGCGCCGACGTCGGGGGGCAGCCGGCGGCGGGTGGCGAGGGACACCGCCACCATCACGGTGAACGCCAGCGGCACGGTCCACGCCGCCGGCTGGGTGGTCAGCGTCGCCGGCCAGCCGCTCAGCGGCGGGCCGAGCACCGTGAGCAGCACGGCGCCGACCGCCGCGCCGCCGCCGACCAGCACCCCGGCCACCGCGCCCAGATCGGTCAGCCCCCGCCACCAGATGCCCAGCACCAGCAGCGGGCAGAAGCTCGACGCGGCCACCGCGAAGGCCAGCCCGACCACCTGGGAGACGTCCAGCCCGGAGACGTTCAAAGCGAGCACCGCCGGCACTGCGCCGGCGATCACCGTGGCCAGCCGGAAGCCGCGTACCGAGCCCCGGCCGAGCACGTCCGTGGAGATCACCCCGGCGACGCTGGTGAGCAGCCCGGACGAGGTGGAGAGGAAGGCCGCGAACGCCCCGGCGGAGACCAGCGCGGCGAGCAGCCGCCCGGTCAGGCCGTCGCCGAGCGCCGCCCCGGGCAGCAGCACCACCACCGCGTCGGTCTGCCCGGTGACCAGCAGCTGCGGCGTGTAGATCCGGCCCAGCACGCCGTAGATGGTGGGCAGCAGGTAGAAGACCCCGACCAGGGCGAGCACCACCAGCGTGGTGCGGCGGGCCGCCGCGCCGTCCGGGTTGGTGTAGAAGCGCACCAGGACGTGCGGCAGCCCCATGGTCCCGAGGAAGGTGGCCAGGATCAGCGAGTACGTCGCGAAGAGCCCCCGGTCGTCGTTCCCGACGGTGTCCGGCAGCAGCCAGTCGGCCGCTTCGGTGGCGGTGCCGGAGACCTCCGGCACCGGGTCGCCGGCCGCGAAGTCGATGCGGTCGCCGGGGCGTACCTCCCGGACGTCGCCGCCGGGGAGGGTGAGGGTCGCGCGGTGCTCGACCACGACGGTGGTCGCGGTCCGGAACGCCGGCCCGTCGGGCGGGGTCACCGCCGGGCGGGCGTCGGCCTGCCACTGCAGTGCCAGGAAGATCGCCGGTACGGCCAGCGCGGTCAGCTTCAGCCAGTACTGGAAGGCCTGCACGAAGGTGATCGCCCGCATCCCGCCGAGGGCCACGTTCGCGGTGACCACCACCGCGACCAGCAGCGCGCCCACCGGGTACGGCGAGCCGGCCACCGTGGCCAGGGTCAGGCCGGCGCCCTGCAACTGCGGCACCAGGTAGAGCCAGCCGATGAAGATCACGAAGATGGTGGCGAGCTTCCGCAGCCGGCGGGACCCGAGCCGCAGCTCGCAGAAGTCGGGCAGGGTGAACGCCCCGGACCGGCGCAGCGGGGCGGCCACGAAGAGCAGCAGCGCCAGGTAGCCGGCGGCGAATCCCACCGGGTACCAGAGCACGTCCACGCCGTACTTGAGGATCAGCCCGGCCACGCCCAGGAAACTCGCCGCCGAGAGGTACTCCCCGCCGATCGCGGCGGCGTTCCAGGTCGGGCTGATCGCCCGGGAGGCGACCAGGAAGTCGGAGGTGGTCCGGGCCAGCCGCAGCCCGTAGAAGCCGATCCCGACAGTGACCAGGGTGACCGCCACGATCGCCGGCACGACGAAGCTGTTGCCCACCTCAGCGCTCCGGCCGCTGGACCAGGTCGGTGAAGTCCTGCTCGTTCCGCTCGGCCAGCCGCACGTACGCCCAGCCGACGCCGATCAGGAACGGGAACGAGGCCACCCCGAGCAGCAGCCACGGCAGGTTGACCCCGAGGATCGTCACCCGGCCGACCGAGGGCGCGATGGCGAAGAGCCAGGGCAGCCCGCCGAGGGCGATCAGCACCACCAGGCTCAGCCGCAGCGCCAGCGCGAGCTGGGCCCGGACCAGGCCCTGGACCAGCGCCTCACCGACCCGGGTCTGCTCCGCCAGCTCGGCACGGGTCCGCCCGGACCGGTCTTTCCGGCGGGACACCTCGGCCAGCACGATCCGGGTCCGCCGGGGCGGCTCGGGGGCGCGCGGGGCCGGCACCGGGACGGCCTCGGCGGGCCGTCCCCGCCCGTCGTGCTCCGCCGGACCGGTCATCCCCGGCAGTCTCGCCCGCTCAGTGGGAATGTCAAGGGCATGCCATCGCGCCGGCCCCGGCCGGATCCGGGCCGAGCACCGCGCGGGCCTGCGTCCGGCCCACGTTCGCGGCCCGCCACCCGTCCTCGGGGAGCTGCGCGGCGATCTCCCGCAACGCGCACGAGCGCATCGGCTCGGGCAGCCGGTCCAGCGCCGGTACGGCGTCCGCCGAGAGCCCGGACAGGTAGTCCACGTCCAGCCGGTCGATGCGCTGCCACCGGTCGACGTTCCAGTCCGCGATCAGCCGGTCCGGGTTGACCACCGCGAGCCCGAGCAGGGCGACCACGGCCGCGCCCAGCACCAGCCGGGGCAGCCGCCCGCTCCGGAGCCGGACCGCGGCCACCCCGACCAGCACGAAGAGCAGCCCGAGCCAGAGCTCCGCGGTCGCCACCACCAGGCGCAGCCGGGTCGCCCCGTACGCGTCGGTGTAGACCCGCATCCGGTACAGCGCCGATGCCACGACCACCAGGCTCAGCGCGGTCAGCCCGCCGACCAGCAGCCGGATCAGCACCCGGTCCGCCCGGGTACGCCGGGGCGCCCAGCGCATCGCGCCGGCGATCACCAGGAGGGTCAGCGCGGAGACCGCGAGCAGTTGCCAGAAGCCGCCCCGGGCGTACTCGGCGTAGGTCAGCCCGGCCGTGCGCAGCACGTGGGCGGAACCGCCGAACAGCACCGCGGTCGAGGACGACGAGATCGTGCTGCCCGGCCCGGAACCGGTCGACGGCGCTCGGGCCGTCCCCGGCGATATCCACCGTGAAGCCCTCCGCAGGCAGGCGGGCGGCGACCGACTCGGCGATGGTTCGTTCGTCCTCGACCCCCAGTACCCGGCGTTCCTTCATGGCGTCCGACTGTAGGGACCAGCCGTGGAGATCGGTGGCTCGCCTTGTGAACAACCTGTGGAGAACGCCTCACTCCTGTGGATAACCCGGTGGAGCGCCGACGCCGTGGCTCACTCCAGCCCGAGCCGGACCGGGTGGGCGGTGGCGGAGCCGAGCCAGGTGTGCGGGTTGCCGTACCAGCACCAGCCGAGCTTCGGCGCGCCCTGGCTGATCCAGAGCGCCGGCACCCGCTTGTCGCCGCAGCGGGACCCGACCAGCGAGAAGCACTTGTTCTTCTCCAGCGCCGCCGGGTGCTGCGTGATGAAGGCGATCCCCTCGTCGATGGTGAGCGGCAGCCGGTCCTGGGCGGCCATCCCCTCCACCGCCGAGGAGGGCGCCAGGTTGCGGAACTCCTCGCCCCGGTCGACGTCGAAGAGCAGGTACGCCGGCCCGGCCGGCACCTCCAGCTCCTTGATCGGGTCGAAGCGGGCGAGGTCGCCCTCGGCGAAGTGCCGATCGACGAAGCCCGGCTTGCGCCCGCCGGCCAGCGCCGTCAGCGCGAGCCGCTGCTCGACCGGGATCAGCTCACGGGTGACGACCAACAGGAACGGCACCCGTGCCGCGGTGGGCGGCGCCAACTGCGCAGCGCGGGCGACGGCCGCCTCGCGCAGCGGCATGACCAGGTCGCTGAACTGCCCGGCGGACATCCCGGCGAGCCCGGGATAGTCCATGTCCATCAGGGTGCCGACCTGGCGGTCGAACTCGGCGGCGACATCGAACGGGGATCCGGTCACGGACCACCTCCACTCACTCGTACTGTCTACCGTACAGCGTACGCTAAGCTCTCGTATTCCCGTCCGGCTATTTCAATGCCGCATTCCGGTTGGCTACCATGCGCCGGTGCTGCTCCCCCTCGTGGCCGCCGCCACCCTCGCCGGCGCCTGTTGGGGGCTGGTACTGCCCGGGCTGGTCAACCGGTACGCCGTCGATTGGCCGGACGGCAGCCCGCGGCCGCCGTGGCGACGGGGGTGCGCGCACTGCGGTGCCGCGCGGGCCGGCTGGCGGCGGTCGTCCGGTGCCTGCGCCGCCTGCGGTCGTCGGCCCACCCCCGGTCCGTGGATCACCGTCCCGCTCGCGGCCGGGGTCTGTGCCGCCATGGCCGCCGCCGTCGGTGCGACTCCTGTGCTCCCGGCATTCCTGCTGCTCGCCGCGGCCGCCGTCCCGTTGGCGCTGGTCGACCTGAAGGTGCTTCGGCTGCCCGACCCGCTGGTCGGAACCGCCCTCGTCGGCGGGGTGCTGCTCCTGGTCGTCGCCTCGGTCGTCGAGCGGGACGCGGGCGCCCTGCTCCGCGCCGGTCTCGCCGCGCTGGCCTGTGGTATCGGATATGCGACATTGGCCATCCTGCCCGGATCGCAGCTGGGATTCGGCGACGTCAAGCTGGCAGCGGTGCTCGGTCTCTACCTCGGCTGGCTGGGGTGGTTCGCCGTCGTGGCCGGCGTGCTGCTCGCCCCGCTGCTCAACCTTCCGCTGGTGATTTCCCTGGTCATCGCGGGTCGGGCCGGTCGCAAGACCGCCGTTCCGTACGGCCCCGCGATGCTCGCCGCGGCGATCGCGGCGACCGTCCTGGCTGTACTGCGGTAGCCCGACCGGCCATGGTCGCCTCCGCCGTCCGCTGCCATCCAGTCTGGACTTTTCCGACGATCATCCGGTGACACCTCGGCCTGCGGCGTCATTGACGCATGTCCTTGTAGCGGGGAAAACTCGGCTCGTTCCTTGCTCGGCGTCAACCGTGCGGTCACAGACCGCGATCCCTCCCCTGGAGCGTTGTTCAATGAACGATGTCATCTTCCGGATCATGGCCTGGGCCAAGAGCCGCGACCGCGGCGCCAGTGCCGTCGAGTACGCCCTCATCCTCGCCCTCATCGTCAGTCTCCTCGTCGCTGGACTCGGCCTCATCGGTCTCCGCGTTTCGGGTCAACTCAGCGGGGCGTGTACCAGGCTCGGGGTTACCTGCTAGCAATGCGATGGCATACGGGTGTCCGGTCGGCCGGATCGGCCGACGGGAAGCTCGCCGCTCGCGCCGGTCACAGGGGTCGCGTGGGTGACCGAGGGGCGGCGGCGGTCGAGATGGCACTCGTGCTGCCCCTGCTGCTGGTGCTGATCTTCGGGATCATCGACTTCGGACGGATGCTCAACCAGCAGATCGCCCTGACTGAGGCGGCCCGGGACGCAGCCCGGGTCGCCTCCTTCGGCGGCGACCCGTCCGCGCGCGCCAGCCGCATCGCAGGCGACGACGTGAAGGTCAAGGTCAACGGCACCTGCTCCGGCCCGGGACGGGACGCGCAGGTCAAGGTCACCAACGACTTCAGCTTCGTGACGCCGATCGGCCTGCTCGGCGGCGGCTTCGACGGCAAGGTCACGCTCACCGGCAAGGGACTCATGCCGTGCCAGTGATCCGTCGCCTGCGGGCCCGGCTCACCGCCGATGGCGCGGACCGCGGTGCGGTGGCGCTGACCGTCGGGCTGCTCCTCGGGTCCGGGGTGCTCCTCGGCATGGCCGCCCTGGTGGTCGACGTGGGCAACCTGTACGTCGAACGCGGTCAGCTGCAGAACGGCGCGGACGCCGCCGCCGCACGCGTGGGCCAGATCTGCGCCACGAACCTCAAAGCCTGCTCCGCGCCCGCCGTGACCGAGCTGCAGGACGTGACCGACCGGTACGCCGAGGAGAACGCGAACGACGGCGCCGCCGCCACCACCGTCTGCGGCCGCGGCGGCGACCTCCCGGCCTGTCCGCCCTGGCAGGACCGGCTCACCGACTGTGTCGGACCGCCGCCGCAGTCCGGCAGCTATGTCGAGGTGCACAGCAGCACTCTGGGTGATGACGGCTCGACCGTGCTCCCGCCGGTCTTCGCGCAGGCGGTGGTGGGCGGCTACCAGGGTGCGCAGGTGGGCGCCTGCTCCCGGGTCGCGTGGGGGGCGCCGAAGAGGGCGGCCACCCTGGCGATGACCATCTCGGCCTGCGACTGGAACCGGTACACCGGCAACGGCGCCGCCTTTTCGCCGATCGAGCGGTCCTTCCCGGTGTACGACGAGAAGGCCTCCACCACCTGCGCCCCGGCGAGCGGTCCGGACGGCGGCCCGGGTGGCTTCCGGTTCCTGGAGGACGCGGACGACGACTGCCGGGTCAACTCCTTGCTCGGCAAGGATCGCAGGGTCTACACCGGCGCGAGCTGGCCCGTGAACTGCAAAGGCCAATCCCTGGCCGACCTGGCCGCGGCGAAGCGGCCGGTACTGGTGCCCGTCTTCGGCGCGATCTCCGGCGGCGGCGGCAACGCCCAGTACACCGTCTCCGGCTTCGCGGCGTTCGTGGTCACCGGCTTGCACCTGCCCGGCCTGGACGTCCCCTCCGCCGAGCGGCCCACCTGCGACGACGGCGAAAAGGTGTGTGTCTACGGCTACTTCACGCAGACGGTCGTGCCCGGCGGCGGTGCGATCGGCGGACCGGACCTGGGCGCGCGGGTCGTCGCTCCCATCGGCTGACATGAAACACAGGAGAAGGTAGGACCCCCACTCATGGCCCGACGCATCATCCCGGTGCTCATCTCCGTCGTCCTGGCGGCGGTGGGCACCGGCGCCGTCATGCTGTATCTGCGTTCGGTCGACGACCGTGCCCTGGCGGGGAAGCGGGCGCGCACGGTGCTGGTCGCGGACAAGTCCATCCCGGCCGGGACGTCCGCGAAGGCGCTGCGGACCAAGGGGTACCTCCGCCAGGTGCGTATGCCGGTGGAGACGCTGCCCGAGGACGCGCTGGAGCAGGTGAGCGGCAGCCTTGAGGCCCTGGTCACCACCGCCCCGGTGCAGCGCGGCCAGCTCCTGCTGCGGGCCATGCTCGGCACCGCGGTGACGAACGGCAACGGGCTGGCGATCCCCGACGGCCAGATGGCGGTCACGGCCCGGGTGAGGTCCACCGTGTTCGGCCCGGCCTCCCTGCGCGCCGGCACCCGGGTGGCCATTTTCTACACGTACACCCCGGTCGACGAGCGGAAGCGGGACGTGGTGTCGGGGGCGGGCCTGGAGAAGGGCCGCGACATCAACAGCGTGACCCGGCTGCTGATGACCGACGTCGAGGTGATCTCGGTGGGCCCGGTGCCCGCGCAGGACGGTGCCGTCGCGGCAGGTACGACCGGCGGCAGCGCCCAGGACGAACTGTCGGTCACCTTCGGGCTCAACCAGGTCGACGCGGAGCGGCTGGCCCACGCGGTCGCGATCGGCGGCGAGCTCAACGTCGGTGTGCTGGGCGACTCCTCGAACGTCAAGCCCGACTCGGGCGTGGACAACCGGTCGCTGTTCGGGTCGCCGAGATGACGATCCTCTTCGAACCCCACCGGCAGTGGAGCGCCCGCCTGGCCCCGCTGCTCGGCACCGGCGTGCAGACCACCAGCCGGCTCGAGGACGTGGAGCGGCTCCTCACCGATCAGCACCCCGACCCGTTGGTGCTCTTCGGCCCGAGCACCGACGCCGCGCTGGCGCTCGACTTCGCGGCCCGGCAGCGGCTCGTCCGCCCTGCCCTGGGCGTCCTCCTGCTGCGCGAGCGGCTGGATGTGGAAACCATGAGCCAGGCGCTCCGGGCGGGTGTACGCGACGTGGTCGAGGTCCGGGACATCGATGCCGTGCGGGCGGCCTGCGACCGTTCCCTGGAGGTCTCCCGGCACCTGCTCGGCGCCGGTACGGCCCGTGCCGCGGATGGGGCGCGGGTGGTGACCGTCTTCTCCGCCAAGGGCGGCTGCGGCAAGTCGACGCTGGCCACCAACCTGGCAGTGGCGCTGGCCGAGGGCGGTCAGCGACGGGTCTGCCTGGTCGACCTGGACCTCGCCTTCGGTGACGTCGGCATCATGCTGCAACTGGTGCCCGAGCGGAGCATCGCCGACGCGGTGAACGCCCGGGAGCGGATCGACCCCACCCTGGTACGGGCTCTGCTGACGTCGTACGCCCCGGGGATCGACGTGCTGCTCGCGCCGGTCGGGCCGACACACGCCGAGCGGATCGGGCGGGACGTCGTCGCCCAGGTGCTCGCCGCGGTCCGCGCGATGGCCGACTACGTCGTGGTGGACACGCCCGCCGCGTTCACCGAGGGGGTGCTCGCCGCGCTGGACGTCTCCGACTTCCACGTGCTGGTGGCGACCCCGGACGTCCCCGCGCTGAAGAACCTGCGGGTCGCCATGGACATGCTCGATCTCCTCGAACTGCGCAGGGAGGCCCGGTTCGTGGTGCTCAATCGCAGCGACGCCCGGGTCGGGTTGACCGGCGCCGACGTCGAGCGGGTGCTCCAGACCCCGACCGCGGTGCACATCCCGTCCAGCCGGGACGTGCCGGTGTCCATCAACCGGGGGGTGCCCATCATGGTGGAAAAGCCAAGCCATCCGGTCAGCCGGGCCATCCGTGGGCTGGCGCTGGAGCGGATCGCCGACGAGGCACCCCGCGCCGGACGCGGGCTGCGGGAATGGATCGGCCGGGTGGGCAGCCGATGAGCCTCACCGACCGGCTGACCCAGCGCCACCCGGGTGGCGGCGACAGTGGCCGGACCTCCCGCATCTCCGGCCCGAGCACCGGACCCACCGGCGGTGGGTCGGCCGCCACCCTGCGCCTGCGGATCCATCGCGAGCTCCTCGAGATCCTTGGCCCGCAGCTGTACGACAACCGCACCCCGGACGCCGTTTTGGAGAAGAAGGTCCGGGACACGATCAGCGAGGTGCTGGCCCGGAGTGACTCGCCGCTGGCCGTCGCCGACCCGGCGCGTATCTCGGCAGAGCTGATCGACGAGATCCTCGGCCACGGCCCGGTGGAACCGTTGCTGCGGGACCCGGACGTCACCGAGATCATGGTGAACGGGCCGGACCAGATCTTCGTGGAACGCTTCGGGCGTATCCACCAGGTCGAGGCGTCGTTCGTCGACGAGCACCACCTGCGGCGGGTCATCGACCGCATCGTCTCCCGGGTCGGCCGGCGGGTCGACGAGTCGAGCCCCATGGTGGACGCTCGGTTGCCCGACGGGAGCCGGGTGAACGTCGTCCTGCCGCCGGTGGCGCTCGACGGTTCGATGCTGACCATCCGCAAGTTCGCCCGCGAGGCGTTGACCGTGGACGACCTGATCGGCTTCGGCACCGTCACCCCGGAGGTGGCGCAGTTCCTGTACTCCTGCGTGCGCGGCCGGCTCGACATCGTGATCAGCGGCGGCACCGGCTCCGGCAAGACCACCACGCTCAACGTGCTCTCCGGTTTCCTGCCGCCCGAGGAGCGGATCGTCACCATCGAGGATGCGGCGGAGCTCCAGTTGCGCCAGAACCACGTGCTGCGGCTTGAGTCGAGGCCGCCGAACATCGAGGGGCGGGGCGAGATCACCGTACGGGACCTGGTCCGCAACGCGCTGCGGATGCGCCCGGACCGGATCGTCATCGGCGAGGTCCGCGACGGTGCCGCACTGGATCTGCTGCAGGCGATGAACACCGGGCACAACGGCTCCCTGACCACGGTGCACGCCAACAGCCCCCGCGACTCGGTCGCCCGGCTGGAGACCATGTCGCTGATGGCCGGCCTGGACCTGCCGATGCGCGCGATCCGGGAGCAGATCGCCTCGGCGGTGGACCTCGTGGTGCACCAGAGCCGGTTGCGGGACGGCAGCCGGCGGGTGACCCAGGTGACCGAGGTGCTCGGCATGGAGGGCGAGGTGGTGACCATGCAGGACCTGTTCGTCTTCGAGCACCGGGCCGGGCACGACGAGCATGGTCGGCACCTCGGCGCGTTGCGCTGGACCGGGCTGCGTCCGCGGCTGCTCGACACGCTCGCCGACGCCGGTGTCCCGGTGCCCGTCGGCCTGTTCGGCGCCGCGCCGTGGTGAGCCGACGGCTCGGGCTCGCCCTGCTGGCTGCCCTGACCGTCCTGCTGGGCCCGGCCGCTGCGGCGCGGGCCGCCGAGAGGCTGGCCGTGACGGTGGCCGAGGTGGCCCCGGACGAGGTGCGGCTCGTCGCGGACCTCCCGGGTGCCTCCGCCGCGAGGATCCCGCCGGTCACCGTCGCCCGGGACGGGTGGCTGCTCCCGTCCAGCGTGCAGGTCGGGCAGGTCGGCGCGGCGCGTACGGTCGTCGTGGTCCTCGACACCGGCGCCGCCATGGCCGGCGATCCCCTGCGGGCGGCACAGGCCGGCGTGCTCGCCTTCGCCGAGCGGGTGCCGGCGGACGTGGCCATCGGCCTGGTGGCCGCAGCCGGCGAGCCGGCGGTGCTGGTCCGTCCGACCCGCGACCGGGGTGAGCTGCGGGCGGCGCTGTCCGCCCTGCGCGCCACCGGCGACACCGCCGTGTACGCCGGGCTGCGCGCGGCGGCGCAGCTGGTGAAGGAGAGTTCGGACGCACGGCTGCTGGTGGTGGCCGGTGGCCGGGACAGCACTGCCGATCCGGCTCCGGCGGTGCGGGACCTCACCACTGCCGGCGTCCGGGTGGATCTGGTCGACCTGCGTGCCGGGAAGACGGGGCTGGCCGAGCTGCGGCAGCTCGTCACCGCCACCGGCGGCACCGTCGAGTCGGCGAGCCGCGTCGATGCGCTGAGCGGTGTGTTGCGGGCCGCCGCGGACAGGGTTTCGCTGCGGGTCACCATCACCGTGGCCGTCCCGCCGGAACTGGCCGGCACCACGGGCAGCCTCACGGTGACCGTCGGCGCCGGCGCGACGGCGGCCCGGGACACCGTTGCCGTCCAGTTCGCCGCGTCGACGGACCCAACCACCGCACCCTCGCCGGCCACTCCCGACCAGGTGCTCGCCCGTCTGCTGGCGCTGCGGCCGGGTCCGCTCGCGGTGCTGTTGTTTGGGGTCCTGCTGATCTCCAGCCTGCTCGTCGCATTCAGCTTGAGCGGATCGGTCCGGCAGCGCCGGCTGCGGCAGGTGGAGCAGTTCCGGTTGCCCACCGGGGGAGCGCGCGCCGACGGGCCGGACGTCCGGCCAGGGCTGAAGAGCGGCTTCGCGAGGTCCGCGCTCGGTGTGTCCGACCGGCTGACAGGGCCGCACGGCGGGCAGCGCGGTGAGCACGACGTGGCAGGCAACGACGTGCCCGCCCGTGCACGGGGGTGGACGCCGCGGGCCGGCACCGCCGTTGCCGGCGCTGTCCTGCTCGGACTGCTCGGGGGGGTGCTCGGAGTCCTGCTCGGGGCGGCGCTGGGTTGGCTGGCCCCCGGTCTCCACCGCCGAATGCGGGAGAGCCGCCGTCGGCAGTCCTTCGCCGACCAACTCCCGGACGCCCTGCAGCTGGTCGTCGGCTCGTTGCGGTCCGGGTTCTCGCTCGCGCAGGCGATCGACGCGGTGGTCCAGGACTCACCGCCGAGTCCGCTGACCGCCGAACTTGGTCGGGCCATGGCCGAGGGCCGCCTCGGGTCCGACCTGGACGATGCGTTGGAGCGGGTGGCGCGCCGGGTGGGGAACGACGACCTCGCCTGGGCGGTGATGGCAATCCGGATCCAGCGCGACACCGGTGGCAACCTGGCCGAGGTCCTGGAGACCACGGTGGAGACGCTGCGCGAGCGCGACCGGCTGCGCCGCCACGTCCGGGCGCTCTCCGCCGAGGGGCGGCTCTCGGCGTACGTGCTGATCGCGCTGCCGATTGTGATGGCTGTCTGGATGCTGCTGACCCGGCGCGACTACCTCAGCCCGCTGTGGACCACGCCGGTCGGGCTGATGATGCTGGTCGGCGCCGCGCTGCTGATGGTGGTCGGGATCTTCTGGATGGCGCGCTGGATCAAGGTCGAGGTGTGAGGCATGGACTCGATGCTGTTGCTGGCCGGCCTGGGCGCGCTGTTCCTGGCCCTGGTTCTGGCTCTGGTCACGGCCACCGGCGGGGCTGACCGGCGCGCTGTCGTCCGTACGCTGCGGGCGGCCGACCGGGGCTACCGCCTCCTCCCGCCGACTCCGCAGCCCGGCGGTCAGCCGCACGGGGCGCTGGCCGACCAGGCGCGGTCGGTCGGCCGGCGGCTCACCCCCGCCAGTGTGTTCGAGGGCCTGGGTCGCCGGTTGGATCAGGCGGGCAATCCGTCCTGGCTCGGCATGGACGCGGTGCTCGCGTACAAGGGGGTGCTGCTCGTCGCCGCCGCCGCCGCGGGGTTGCTGCTGGCCCTCGTCGTCGCCGGTCCGGTCGCCTCGGTGGTCTGGGCGGTGGCCGGCGCCGCCGCCGGCTTCTTTGCGCCGGACCTGCTCGTGCTGCACCTGGCCCAGGAACGGCAGCAGGAGATCCGGCGGACCCTGCCCGACATCATGGACACGCTGGTGGTGACGGTCGAGGCGGGCCTGGGGTTCGAGGCGGCCCTGGCACAGGTGGTCCGGAACGGCCGCGGGCCGATGGTCGGCGAGTTCGCCCGGGTGCTGCACGAGATGCAGATCGGCCGGCCCCGGGTGGACGCCCTGCGCGAGATGGCCGCCCGGACCAGCGTCAACGAGCTGAAGGCGTTCGCCTCGGCGGCCGTGCAGGCCACCACGCTGGGCATCCCGATGGCCAAGGTGCTGCGGCAACAGGCTGCCGAGATGCGCCTGCGCCGGCGCCAGCGGGCGGAGGAGCTCGCGCAGAAGGTGCCGGTGAAGATCCTCTTTCCGATGATCTTCTGCCTGTTTCCCGCCCTGTTCGTCGTCGTGATCGGACCGGGTGTGATCAGGCTGCTGGACGCCTTCCCTGGCTGACCACCAGCCACGCCCATGCCGGGAACCGTCCACCTCCTGCCGCGCTGACCTGCGAGGAAACGGATTTCCGACAGATGACGCCGGCACGGAGAGGGCAGACTGTGACCCGTGGGCGGCGAGGAGATCCTGGGGTACCGCTACCGGCTGGTCAACCAGATCGGCAAGGGCGGCATGGGCGTCGTCTGGCGCGGCTTCGACGAGGTCCTGGACCGGCAGGTGGCGGTGAAGGTGCTCGCCCTCCGGTTCGCGCATGACGCGGACTCCCGCCAGCGGGTGCTGGCCGAGGCCCGGGCTGCCGCCAGGCTGACCCACCCGCACATCGCCGCCGTCTACGACTACGGCGAGTCGATGACGGACGCCGGCAGCCGGGTGCCGTTCGTGGTCATGGAACTCCTGCAGGGTCGCTCGCTGCACGAGCGGCTGAAGCGCGGTCCGCTCCCCGTCGAGTCGGCGCTGCGCGGCTGCGCCGAGATCGCTTCGGCGCTCGCGTCCGCGCACGCGCACGGGGTGGTGCACCGCGACGTGAAGCCGGGCAACGTGATGCTCACCCCGGCCGGCGCCAAGGTGGTCGACTTCGGGCTGGCGGCGGTGGCCGGCCAGCGCGACCTGGACGGGGAGGGGGACGAGCTGCGCGGCACCCCGGAGTACGTGGCGCCGGAGCGGCTCTTCGGCGACCCCGTCGGTCCGGCCACCGACGTCTACGCGCTCGGGGTGATCCTCTACCGGTTGCTGGCCGGCCGGTTGCCATGGACGGTGAATTCGAACGCCGAGATGCTGGAGGCGCACGCCTTCGTCGAACCCGCCCCGCTGCCCCTGGTGCCCGGCCTGCCGCCGATCGTCCGCGACCTGGTGCACCGCTGCCTGCTCAAGAAGCCGGCCCAGCGTCCGGACAGCCACGAGGTCGCCGTCACCCTGGCGTACGCGGCCGGCGTCCAGGTTCCGCTGGACCGCCCGGCCGAGGACGATCCGAACGAGCTGGCCGGGTCGGAACCCTCGGCGGGGGAGGCGGAGAGCGGCGGCCTGGCCGGATCGGACCGGGCCAGGATCACCCTGTGGCCCGATCCGCTGTCCCTGCTGCCCGCCACCGGCCCCGCCGGTGAACCGTACGTGGCGCGGCTCGCCCGGCACCTCGACGGCTCGCTCGATCACGTCGCGCTCCGGCGGCAGGCCAGCGTGCTGCTGCGCGGCGTGGTGGGGTTCGACCTGGCGATCTGGGCCGTGCTGGATCCGACCACGTTGATGTGGGCGTCCTGCGTGGTGGACGGCGGCCCGCACGACGAGCAGTTCGAGCGCGAACTGTTCGCCAACGAGTACGGCCAGGAGGACGTCCTGCGGATCGTCGACCTGGCGGAGGGGCCCCGGGTGGGCACCCTCGGCGCCAGCACCCAGGGAGACCCGTCGGCCAGTTGGCGCTTCCGCAACCTGCTCCAGCCGCGCGGTCTCGGCGACGAACTGCGTCTGGCCTGCTACGACGGCGAGGGGACCTGGGGGACGTTGCTGCTCTACCGGGCCGGGGGCCGCTTCACCGACGCGGACATCGCGCAGCTCGCGCCCGCGAGCCGGCCGCTCGGGGTGGCACTGCACCGCAGCCTCGTCCGCGGAGACGCGCCCGCGGAGGCTCCGCCGCCGAACGAGACCGTTCCCGACCCGCCGGAGGAGCCGGCGGCCTCCCGGTGGCTCGGTCTACCGGGGCCGCGCAGGGGACGTGGCCGGCCGGCCGTCCGTCCGACGCCCGTGCCCGTGCCGCCCGCCCGGCGCCAGCCGCCGCTGGCGGGCTCGTTGACCCTCTCGCCCGACGGCCGGCTCTTCGACATGACCGAGGACGCCCGGCATCTGCTGAACACAACCGAGCTGGCCAAGGTGGGCGCGGCCGTCACCAGGGGACGGGCGTCGGGCGTGCTCGACCCGTCGGGCGTCCACCACGACGGCCGGTGGCTCGCCTTCCACGCGGTGCCGCAGGAGACGGCGGTGGCGGTCACCGTGCAGCGCATCCGGCCGCACCAGGTGAGCGACTTCGTCATCCTGGCGCTGGGGCTGGAACCCTGGCAGGGGCGGCTGCTCGGCGCCGTCGCCCGGGGGCGCAACACCCGCCAGATAGCCCAGGACCTGGGCATCTCCGCCTACGCCGTGCAGGACGGCATGATGTCGCTGTTCACGGCGTTCGGGGTCTCCGGCCGGGTCGAGCTGGTCAAGGCGCTCTTCTTCGACCACTACGTGCCCCTGCACGCGGCCGACGCCCGGGTGCCGGCGGTGGCCTGACCGACTCGCCGACCCCTACGGTTCAACGGCCCCAGTCCTGTTTCGCCGCTCGGACCAGCTTGTCCTTCAGCTCCCGGGTGTGCCGGCGGCTCACCGGCAGCTCGGCCCCGTCGATCACCACCACGTAGCCGGAGTTGACCAGGCGCAGCTCGGCGATCAGCTTCAACTGCACCAGATAGGACCGGTGGATCCGGACGAACCCGGCGTCCGCCCAGCGCTCCGCCAGGGTCGCCAGCGACACCCGGACCAGGTGCGAGCCGTCCGCGGTGTGCAGCCGGGCGTAGTCGCCCTGCGCCTCCACCCAGCGCACCGCCGAGCGGGGCAGCATCCGGGTCGTCCCGGCCAGCTCGATCGGGATGGTCGGGTCCTCCTCCGCCCGCGCGAGGGCCGCCGGATGCGACGGCACCACCCGCGAGCCGATCACCCGGCGCAGCGACTCGGCGAGCCGCTCGGCCCGGACCGGCTTTCGCACGTAGTCGGTGGCACCCAGGTCGAAGGCGTCCACCGCGCCGTCGTCGTACGCGGTGACGAAGACGATCGCCGGCGGCCGGGCGAACCGGCGCAACACCCGCGCCAGCTCCATCCCGTCCAGGCCGGGCATCCGGATGTCCAGGAAGACCACGTCCACGTCGCCGTCCCGGAGCACCCGCAGCGCCTCGGTCGCGTCCCCGGCCGTGTGCAGGCGGGCCACCCGAGGGTCGGCCCGCAGGTGGTACGCCAGCTCGTCCAGGGCCGGCGGCTCGTCGTCCACGGCCAGCACCCTCAGGAAACCCGATGCGTTCACCGCGCTGACCCCGTCGTTCGCTCGCTGCGCTCACTCACGAAGCCGGCCCGGTCGGTCCGCTCGCTCACGAGCCGGCCCGTACGCCGGGGTGGAACTTCGGCACCCGCATGCTCACCTTCGTACCCGAGCCGAGGCCCGTCTCGACGACCAGGCCGAACCGGTCCCCGAACGCCGACCGGAGCCGCTCGTCCACGTTGGAGAGGCCGACGTGCTGGCCCGCGTCGTCGGTCGGGTCGCTGCCGGCGCCGGCCAGCTCGGCGATGCCGGCGGTCAGCGTCGTCGGATCCATCCCCACTCCGTCGTCCTCCACCGTGATGTGGCATTCGGCGCCCGCGTCCCGGGCCTCGATGCTCACCATGCCGGTGCCCGGCTTGCGGGACAACCCGTGCCGGACGGCGTTCTCCACCAGCGGCTGGAGGCAGAGGAACGGCAGGGTCACCGGCAGCACCTCCGGGGCGATCTGCAACCGCACCTGGAGGCGGTCACCGAACCGGGCCCGCTCGATGGTCAGGTAGCGGTCGATCGAGCGCAGCTCTTCGGCGAGGGTGGTGAACTCGCCGTGCGCCCGGAACGAGTAGCGGGTGAACTCGGCGAACTCCAGGATCAGCTCCCGGGCCCGCTCCGGGTCGGTCCGGACGAACGAGCCGATCGCGGTCAGCGCGTTGTAGATGAAGTGCGGGCTGATCTGGGCGCGCAGCGCGCGTACCTCGGCCCGGGCCAGCCGCTCCCGGGACGAGTCCAGCTCGGCCAGGGCGAGCTGGTCGCCCGCCCAGTGCGCGGTCTCCAGGGTGGCCTGCACCAGCCCGGGCGCCGGCTGTCCGTCGGCGATCGCGACCAACGCCCCGACCACCCGGCCGTCCGCGCTCAGCGGGGCCACCACCGCGCCGCGTACCGGGCAGTCCACCAGATCGCAGTGCAGTTCCGACTCGCGCAGCACCGTCGACCGGCCGGCCGCGGCCGCCCGCCGGGCCGCCGCGAGCAGCTGGTCACCGTGGTGCGCGCCGCGCCCGTCGAGGGCGAGCAGCACGTCCCGGTCCGTCAGGGCCAGCCCGGCCGCACCCAC
Organism: Micromonospora sp. RTP1Z1; assembly: GCF_033804685.1. Lineage (NCBI taxonomy): Bacteria > Bacillati > Actinomycetota > Actinomycetes > Micromonosporales > Micromonosporaceae > Micromonospora > Micromonospora sp. RTP1Z1. The sequence goes on along the minus strand of NZ_JAPFQV010000005.1, from coordinate 71,291 downwards.
CAGGGCCCGCAGATGACGTACGGCCTTCGCCGCGCCCGCGCTCAGCCCCGCCCGCAGCGGCTCGGCGGCGAGTCCGGCGGTGTGCAGCACCTCGTACGTGGCCCGCTGGGTCGCCGTGGCGATGCCCCGCCGGGCGCGCACCCGCAGCACCGCCCAGAGCGCCGCGGCCAGCGCGGTGACCAGTGAGACGACGCCGAACACGGCGGAGAGGTTGGCAGCCACGCAGCGATCCTGACGGGTGGCGGCCGTTACGCCAAGCGGGTCAGTACGCGCCCTTGCGGGCCAGCACCACGCCCACCGTGCGCCACAGGATGCTCAGGTCGTACGCCAGCGACCAGTTGTCGACGTAGTAGAGGTCCAGCCGGACCGCCTCGTCCCAGGAGAGTTCGGAGCGGCCGGAGACCTGCCACAGCCCGGTCATGCCCGGCCGGACCAGCAGCCGGCGGCGCACGTCGCCGAGGAAGTCACCGTCGTCGGCGGGCAGCGGACGCGGCCCGACCAGGGACATCTCGCCCCGGAGCACGTTGATCAGCTGCGGCAGTTCGTCCAGCGAGGAGGCGCGCAGGAAGCGGCCCACCGGGAAGACCCGGGGGTCCTGCTTCATCTTGAACAGCATGCCGTCGGTCTCGTTCTGGTCGACCAGGCCGGCCAGTCGCTCCTCGGCGTCGACGTACATGGTGCGGAACTTCCAGACCCGGATGGTCCGCCCCTCGTGGCCGACCCGGGCCTGGCGGAAGAAGACCGGCCCCCGGTCGGAGATCCGGATCGCGACAGCGACGGCGAGGAAGAGCGGGGCCAGCAGCAGCAGGCCCAGCCCGGCGGCGACCCGGTCCAGCAGGCTCTTGACCAGCAGCGCCGGGCCCGACAGGGTCGGCTCCTCGACGTGCAGCAGCGGCAGGCCCTCGATCGGCCGGATGTGCACCCGGGGACCGGCGATGTCGGTGAGCTGGGGGGCGACCACCAGATCCACCCCGGAACCCTCCAGCTGCCAGGCCAGCCGGCGCAGCTCGCCCGGCTCGGCGCTGGCCGAGCCGCAGACAGCGATGGTGTCCCCGCCGACCTCGCGGACCAGGGCGAGCACGTCCCGGCCTGCGTAGACCGGCACCGGGGTCTCGATGCCCCGGGCGGCGGCGTAGCCGTCGGTGAGGTGGATGGCCACCGGCACCAGGCCGGAGCCCGGGTTGCGGGTGACCGCGGTGTAGACCTCCAGCGCCTCCGGCAGGGTGCCGACCAGCACCATCCGGTGTCCGGCATGGCCCATGCGTCGCCGGATCATGTGCAGCACGAACCGGGCCACGAACCGGGCCAGCAGGATCAGCAGCAGGGCTCCGAGCAGGGCGAACCCGACCGACCACCGGGACAGCAGGGTCCTCGTGGCGAAGGCGATGAAGGAGACCGTCGCGGCCACCGCCACCCCGGCCCGGATCACCCGCTTGAACTCGTCCGGCCCGAGGCCGAGGTACCGCCGGTCGTAGGCCCGATTGCCCCACAGGATGATCAACCAACCGAGCGGGAGCAGCAGGAACGCCACGGTGTAGAACCAGGATTCCTCGGCATCCTGGAAGCCCGAGGCGGCCTGGTCGAAGGTCTGGACCGCGATCCAACTGGCCAGCGCCGCCGCCCCGAAGTCGAGCAGCAGCAGCATCGCGATGTAGGGGCGGTGCCAGCGGGAGACGCGGCGGCGGGCGCGGGCCCACGCCGACCGGGGTACGCCGTTGTGCGACGGCGGAGTCGGCGGCTGGATCTCGAAGCTGTCGACGTGCCGCACGCTTTTGCTCCGGCCTGTGTTGGTTACCGGGCGCTGGAGGCTTGTCGTCACCTCAACCCATGTCCTCCCGCATGACACGCGCCCTCACTCGCCGTGAGGGCTCGGGTCGCCCACCGTTCCAGTCTCCCACGCGGGCTCCGGGCCGGACAGCGACCCGAAGGACGACCCGCCCGGTGGTGCCAGCTTGGGATCCGGCCGGCTCCGCACCAGTTTCGAAGCCGGGGACCGAGCCACTATACCGATGGATGGTGGGCCCGGTAGAGCCGCGGACCGGGAGGTTCGACGCGCTCCGGCCGATTCCTCTCCGTAATCGGGAGGTGTCGTTACTCACCGTACGAGCCGGGACAACCGACGGTCAGCGAGCGGCTTGCCCCCGGTCTGGCAGGTGGGGCAGTACTGGAGGCTGGAGTCGGCGAAGGAGACATCCCGCACGGTGTCCCCGCAGACCGGACACGGCAGCCCGGTCCGGGCGTGCACCTTCAGGCCGGAGCGCTTCTCGCCCTTCAGCTCGGCGGCCCGCTGGCCCATCGAGCGACGGACCGCGTCGCCGAGCACCGTCCGGGTCGCCGCGTGCAGGGTGGCCAGCTGGTCGTCGGTCAACCGGTCGGTGAGCGCGAACGGCGACAGCTTCGCGGCGTGCAGGATCTCGTCCGAGTACGCGTTGCCGACCCCGGCCAGTACCGCCTGGTCGGTCAGCACCCCCTTCACCTGGCCGCGCCGGCTACGCATCCGCTCGGCGAAGGTGGCCAGGTCGGCGCGGAGCGCGTCCGGACCCAGCTTCGACACCCCGGGCACCTGCGCCGGATCGGTCACCAGATACGCGGCCAGCTTCTTCTGGGTGCCGGCCTCGGTCAGGTCGAAGCCGGAGCCGTCGTCGAGGCGTGCCCGCAGGGCGATCGGGCCCTTGCCCGGGCGCAGCGGCGCCGTGGACGGGAAGGCCTCCCGGTAGTGCAACCAGCCGGCCCGGGCCAGGTGCACCACCAGGCGCACGCCGCCGTCGAAGACCACGTCGAGGAACTTGCCGTGCCGGCCGGCGTCCACCACCGCCCGGCCGGACACCGCGCTCGGCGTCGGGTCGTACGTCTTCAGGGCGCTGATCGCGGCGACCTCGACCCGGTCGACCCGCCGCCCCACCGCGCGCTCGCGCAGGTATCCGGCGAGCGCTTCCACCTCCGGTAGTTCGGGCACCGTACAACGGTAACCTTCTTTCCCGTGAGCGCGAGGAACGAGCTCGCGACTCCCCGCGCGAGCGCGAGGAACGAGCTCGCGACTCCCCGCGCGAGCGCGAGGAGTGGGCTTGCGGCCCCGCAGCCGCGAGCAGAGAGCGGCACAGTCGCGAACGAGAGGCAAGCTCCGTGAGAATCGTGGTGGCGCACAACCGGTACCGGGAGGCCCAGCCCTCCGGCGAGAACACCATCGTCGACGCGGAGATCGCCCAGCTCACCGCGGCGGGGGTGGAGGTGCTGCCGTTCCTCCGCAGCTCCGACGAGATCCCGACGATGCCGAAGGCGGCGAAGGCGCTGCTGCCGATCTCGCCCATCTACGCCCCGAAGGCCCAGCAGGAGCTGAGCCGCCTGCTCACCGAGCACCGGCCGGACGTGCTGCACCTGCACAACCCGTACCCGCTGCTCTCGCCCTGGGTGGTGCGGACCGCGCACCGGCACGGCGTGCCGGTGGTGCAGACGGTGCACAACTACCGGCAGGTCTGCTCCTCCGGGCTGTACTTCCGGGACGGCATGATCTGCCAGGACTGCCGCGGCCGGGCGCTGGGTGTGCCGGCGATCGTGCACCGCTGCTACCGGGGGTCGCGGGCGCAGAGCGCGCTGATGGCCACCACCCTCGCCGTGCACCGCCCGACCTGGAAGTCCGTCGACCGGTTCATCGCGCTCACCACGGCGGTCGCCGACCACCTGCGCGACTACGGCATCCCGGACGAGCGGATCGTGGTCAAGCCGAACGCCATCCCCGACCCGGGGGCGCCCGCCCCGCTCGGGGAGGGTTTCCTCTTCCTCGGCCGGCTCTCCCCGGAGAAGGGGCTGGACCTGCTGCTCGACGCGTGGCGACGGCACCCGGACGGCGCGCTCGGCCCGCTGCGGATCGCCGGGGACGGCGAGCTGCGCCCGCTGGTCGAGGCGGCGGCCGCCGAACGCGCCGACGTCACCTTCCTCGGCCCGCTGGACCGCGCCGGCGTACGCGCCGCCCTGGACGGCAGCGCGGTGGTGCTGGCGACCTCCACCTGGCACGACGTGCTGCCCACCGTGATCATCGAAGCGCTGGCCAGCGGTCGCCCGGTGCTCGGCACCGCGCTCGGCGGCATCCCGTACCTGGTCGGCGCGGACACCCCGCGCGAGCCCGCCGGCACCGGCCCCGCCGCCGTCGCCTCCGCCGCCCCCGGAGAGGGCCGGGTGGCCCTGCCGGCCGGGGTGGAGCTTGGCGAGGCGGGCTGGGTGGTGGCCCCGGAGCCGGCCGCGCTGGCCGCCGCCCTACCCGTGGCCCGGGCCGGCGCCGCCGCGCTGGCTGCCGCGGCCCGCGCCCGCTACGAGCGCACCTTCCACCCCGACGTGGTCACCAAGCAGCTCATCGACATCTACGCCGCCGTCTCCCGCACCCCCCACACCCCGCGCCCTCCCCGCTGACCGCGCCCAAATTCACGGAAAGAGTGGCTGTCCGGCGTGCGATAGCCACTCTTTCCCTGAAAGTGCGGGCACCGGGCACCGGGCGTCGCGGCGCGGGGCGGGGCGCGGTCAGGGGAGGGAGGCGCGGGCGGAGAAGGCGATGCTGGCCAGCAGGAAGCCGCCGTTGACGATGGTGAAGGCGACGATCACCCAGAGCGTCAGGGCCGGGGCGAAGGCCAGCACCAGGCCGGCCAGGAAGATCACCGCGCCGTAGTCGCGGACCAGCTTCACCAGGCGCACCGGCAGCGAGGTCGAGGTGACCATGCTGGCCGCGTTCGGGCCGGCCTGCATCACCGAGGTCACCAGGTTGACCATCCAGGTGCCGGCGAAGACCGCCACCAGCCAGGTCGGCGTCGACGGGCGCTGCGCCACGGCGGTCGCCCCGAGGGCCGTGACCAGAGCGATCTGGGCCGCCACGTCGCAGAGCACGTCCACCCGCGCGCCGGCCGCGCTGCCCTGCCCGGTCACCCGGGCGAGCTGCCCGTCCGCGCAGTCCAGGGCGTACGCGACCTGCCAGCCGACCAGGGCGACCAGCCCGACGACCCAGGCCGGGACGGACCCGGCGGCGACCCGGTCGGCCAGCGCGACCACGGTCACCGAGGCGGCCAGGCCGAGCAGCAGGTTGGCGATGGTCAGCGCGGTCGGGCGCAGCCCGAGCCGCTGGGCGATCAGCGCGAAGACGGCGCCCAGCCACTGGCTGACCGACTCGCTGAACAGGCCGCCGCCCCGGTTGACCCGGTGGAAGTCGGCGACGGTGGGGCGGGACGGCTCAGTCAAGGTGGTCGCGGAGTGCACCGGCGTAGTCTGCCAGCCGCTCCCGCGTCTCGGTAGGCGACATCGCGAGGTGTTCGAGGATGGTGTACCGGTCCGGCCGGGTGGCCGGGGCGAACTGCACGGCCTCCACGAACTGGTCGTCGGTCAACCCCACGTCGGCGGGGAGCCGGGGCAGGCCGTGCCGGGCCAGGCAGGCCGACATCTCGGCGAAGCGCCGGTGGTCGCCCCGCAGGAAGGTGCAGAAGAGCGCACCCAGCCCGGCCAGCTCGCCGTGCGAGGCGGTGCCGGGGAACAGCGAGTCGATGGCGTGCATGATCTCGTGGCAGCCGCCGCTGGACGGGCGGCTGGTGCCGCAGACCGCCATCGCCAGCCCGCTGGAGATCAGCGCCTCGGCGAGCACGGTGACGAACGCGTCGTCGGTCATGTCGCCGCGGTGGGCGAGCACCGCCTCGGCGCCCATCCGGGCCAGCGAGGCGGCCAACCCGTCGACCGGCTCGCCGCGCACCTGCCGGGCCAGCTCCCAGTCGGCCAGCGCGCTGATGTTGCTCACCACGTCGCCGATGCCCGCCCGGTTGTGCCGCTCCGGGCCGGCCTCGACGAAGTCCAGGTCGACGATCACCGCGATCGGGATGTGCACCCCGTAGGAGCCCTTGATCCCGCCGGTGATCAGGCTGGCCACCGGGGAGGCGATGCCGTCGTTGGCCAGGCTGGTCGCCACGGTCACCATGGGCAGGCCGCGCCGGGTGGCGGCGTACTTCGCCACGTCGATGGTCTTGCCGCCGCCGATCCCCACCACCGCGTCGTACGACCGGGCGCGGAGCTTCGCGCCCAAATCGTCGGCGGCGTCCAGGGTGCCGCCGGCCACGGTGAACACGTCCGCCGAGCGCAGCGACGGCCGGATCAGCTCGGCGATCTGCTCGCCCTGGCCCGGCCCGACCACCACCGCCACGTCGCCCCCGGCGGAGATCCGCCCGTCGACCAGGATCGCCGCCAGGTCGGCCACCGCGCCCCGCCGCACGTCGATGTGCAGCGGGGTGAGGATCGTCCGGGCTAGTAGCGGCACGCGATCTCCCGCGCCCGGGCCAGGTCGGCGTGGTTGTCGACCTCGACCCAGGAGACGTCGCCGATCGGCGCCGCCCGCACCTCGCCACCCCGGTCGGCGAACTCCTGGTAGCCGTCCTCGTAGTAGAGGTTCGGGTCGCGTCGCCAGGTCGCCTCCAACGCGTCGGCGAGCGCGTCGGCCACCTGCGGCTCGATCAGCGTCGCGCCGATGTACTCCCCGTACGCCTCGCCCGGGTCCATCACCTTGGTGATCCGGGTGAGCTGGCCGGCGGCGTCGAAGATGGTCTTCATCTCCTCCTCGGCCAGCGCCTTGATGTTGTCGATGGCCAGCAGGATGCCCGGGCCGCGCTCGGCCAGCAGGGTCTTCTCCACGCTCACCGGGTGCACGGTGTCGCCGTTGACCAGCAGCACGCCCCGGGCGAAGTGCTCCCGGGCCAGCCAGAGCGAGTAGGCGTTGTTCCACTCCTCGGCCTTGTCGTTGTGCACCAGGTTGATCGTCACGCCGTACTTCTGCTCCAGGGCGGCCTGCCGCTGGACGACCGCGTCGGCCGCGTAGCCGACCACGATCACCACCTCGGTCAGCCCGACCTCCGCGAGGTTGCGCAGCGCGATGTCCAGGATGGTGATCTCACCGTCCACCGGTACCAACGCCTTGGGCAGGGTGTCGGTGTACGGGCGCAGTCGGCGCCCCGCACCGGCCGCGAGCACCATCCCGATCATGCCGGCATCCTCCTCCGTACGACTCCGGGTCACCGGTGGAGGATAGCGCCGGGTGACTTCGCCGCTGCCGCCAGCCGTGGTTCAGCCCGGCAGGGCCGCCAGGTCGGCGAGCATCGCCAACCGCTCCTCCGCGGTCAGCACGACGTACGGCCCGGCGGCCCGGCGGTCGGTCTCCAGGTCGATCGCCAGCCGCTCCGCCCCGGACGGCAGCTCCTCGATGCTCGCCGCGGTGTGCCCCGCCGCCGTCCACGCCGCCGCGTGCGCGTCCGCCCGGTGGTAACGCAGCGTGCCCAGCCGGTTGAGCAGCAGCACCCCCGGCGGCGTGCCCTCCGGCTCGTACGGCGGCGCCATCGCGCCGAAGGCCGAACCCGCTCCCGTCGGGTCCGGGTCGGCCAGCACCAGGGCGCACGCGAGCAGCCGGCCGAGCGCCTCCACCAGGCGGACCACCCGGTCGTCGTGGCCGGCCCACAGCTCCTCGGTCACCTCGGCGTGCACCTGGTAGATCTCGGCGAGGAAGGCGAGCCCGCGCTCGGTGGCGCAGAAGCCCCCGTCGAACACCCGGTGGAGCATCCCGTGGGCGACCTGCTTGTCCAGCGCCCGCCGACAGGAGGCCGGATCCCGGTAGCGGGTCACCGCCGCGAAGCCCGGCCCGTCCACCGTCGCGCCGGGCGCGGCCAGCCGGGTCCGGAACTCGACCAGGAAGCCGGTCGCGGCCGGTCCGCCGTACCGTGAGCTCAGCTCGGCGCCGCCACCGTCGCGGCCGGCGAGCATGCCGGCGACGAAGGCCCGGTCGACCGCCGGGGCGACCAGCCCGGCGAACCGGTGCGGCGCCAGCTCGACGCCGTCGCTCACAGACCTATCGAGTGCAGCGCGGCGAAAGCGTTCTCGGCGACCCGCCGGATCAGGCCGTCGTTGACGTCGCGGTGCTCGTCGAGCAGCGCCAGATCCTCCTCCGCCAGCCAGCGGAACTCGGTGTGCTTCCCCTGTTCCAGCCGAGGTCGGGTGAGGTCGCCGTCGACCCGGACCAGGAAGTCGGTCTCCAGCCGCTCCAGGCCGTCGTCACCGGTGTACCGGTACTCGCCGACCAGGCCGAGCACGTGCGACACGCTCCAGCCGGTCTCCTCGGCGACCTCCCGGCGCAGCGCGTCGTCGACCTCCTCGCCGGGTTCGAGGTGGCCGCCGACGATGTCCCAGACGTTGGGAAAGAGGCGCCGCTGGGGGGATCGGCGCTGAATGAAGATGCGGCCGTCGTCGTCCACGATCAGCGCGCCAGCGCAGCGGAGAGGCTCGGTGGGCACCTGACGACAGTAGCGAGCCCGGACCGTTTCCGGCGATGCCCGGTCTTGTCCCGGTACGCATCGAGGGCCCACCATGTCCGTACCGGTGCCGCCGTCCCACAGGAGTGATGCGTGATGCAGGTTCGGGAAGCGATGTCCAGTGAGATTCTCGTGGTCGGCCCGGAGCACACGCTCCGCCAGGCGGCCCGGATGATGTCGGCCCGCGGTGTCGGGTCGGCGGTGGTGATCGATCCGGACTCCGAGGGGATCGGGATCATGACGGAGCGCGACGTGCTCAACGCGATCGGCGCGGGATTGGACTGCGACGTTGAACGCACCGGGGCCCACCTGACCTGGGACGTGGTCTATGCCGGCCCGGACTGGACGGTGGAGGAGGCCGCCGCAGCCATGGCCCGCGGCGGATTCCGGCACCTGGTGGTGCTGGACGGCCGGGAGGTGGCCGGGGTGATCTCGGTCCGGGACCTGATGCGGGTCTGGGCCGGGCAGCACGCGCCGACCCGGGCCTGAGCCGACCACCCGGGCGCGAGCCGTGCCGGGTGCCGCAGACGACGACGGCCCGGGCGCGACGCGCCCGGGCCCGGAAAGGGCGATGGCCCGGCCGATACCGGCCGGGCCATCGCTGTTGTCGCGCGTCAGATCACGGGCCGACGAAGACCGCCGCGCCGCGCCAGTCGACACCGTCCACACCCGGGCCGCTGACCGTCGCGGAGAACTGCGGCGACGACGGATCCGACGGCCAGGCCATCTTCTCCAGGTTGCCGCTGCTCTGCCGGACCACGTAGAGCTTGTCGTCCGCGTAGAAGACCCCACCGGCCCCGGCGAAGAACGTCGAGGTCATGTAGGTGAAGCGTTCGGCGCCGACCGTGCCGGTGTCCGGGGTGAACCAGCGCCAGAAGAGGCTGCTCTGCCCGGCGAGGGTGTAGTAGAGCCGCCCGCCCTTGTAGAACATGCCGGTCACGTTCGGGATCTCCGCGTAGAAGTTCGACGCGGAGCCGGCGTACGTCTGCGACTCTCCGGGCTTGGCGGACCCGGTCTGCACCGTGTCCCAGGTGGCGTCGTGGTACGGGTCGACCTTGCTCGCCGCACCGAAGGTGTCGCCGTCGAAGGAGCGCTGGTAGAGCGAGCCGTTCAGGCCGTAGTAGAACGTGCCACCGACCCAGAAGCCGCCCTTGGCGGACGACCAGGCGGTGCCGTCGGAGTTGGCGACCGCGCTCGCCGCGCCGACCGCCGAGGCGCCGTCGTACGACCGCTTGGTGACGCTGTTCAGCTCGGCCGCGGTGGGCAGCGGCGCCACCTTGACCAGCTCGATGGCCTGCACGAGCGGGTTCTCCACGACCCGACCGAAGTCGACGTCGACGTTGCCGTCGCTGGTGATGGTGTAGGCGCGCATCGTGCCCCGGTTGGTCCCGCCGGCCCCGACCACCGGGTCGAAGTCGTTCAGCCGGACCAGGCCGTCGATGCTGACGTCGAAGATCCGCTTGCCGGCGGTGCTGGTGCCGGTGTACCGGTTGGCCAGGTAGAGCCGCACCTGGACCTGCTGCCCCGCCGGGACCGGGAAGTCCCACTGCAGGTCGGGCGCGGTGCTCGGGTCCCACCGCTCATCGCTGTACAGCGACGCCGGGGTGCCGGCCGGCACCGTGGCGTCCAGGGCCGCCAGGGTGCTGTAGCCCTTCGTGCTGCTGCCGACGTTGTGGTACGGGCTCGGGGCGGCGACGGTGTCGGTCGCCCAGGCAGGGCCGCTCGGCGCGGCCACCGCGGGCCCGCCCGCGTTGACCCGGTACAGCACGTCGGCCGCGGTCGGCGCCGGCGCGGTCTGCACGATCTCGATCGCCTGGACCAGCGGGTTCTCGACGACGTGGCCGAAGTCGATGTCCACGTTGCCGTCGCTGATCATCGCGAACGACCGCATGGTTCCCCGGTCCGTGCCGCCGGTGGCGGCGACCGGGTCGAAGCGGTCCAGCTTCAGCACCCCGTCGATGCTCACGTTGAAGATCCGCTTGCCGACCGTGCCGGTTGTCGGGTACCGGTTGGCCAGATAGAGCCGCACACCGATCTGGGCGCCAGCCGGGACCGGGAAGTCCCACTGCATCTCGGGCGCGGTGGTCGGGTCCCAGCGCTCGCTGCTGAACACGCTGACCGGGGTGCTGGACGGCACTGTCGAATCCAGGGTGGCCGGCGTGGCGTACGTGTTGATGTTGCTGCCGGTGTTGTGGTTCTTGCTCGGGGTGGCGACCGTGTCGGCCGCCCACGCCGGGCCGCCGTCGATTGCGGCCACCTGCGCCCCACCGGCGTTGACCCGGTAGAGCACCGTGGTCGGCTTCGACTGGCCCGCCTGGTAGACGTTGCCGGGCAGGCTGTTGGTGGCCGTGGAGTGCGGGGCGTTGCCGCCGGTCAGCGGGAAGAAGGCGATCTTCCGCCGCATGTACTGGCGGTTGCCGATGTAGTCCTCGTCGCTGCCGAGCCAGAGACCCTCATCGGTGACCAGCAGCTCGGTGACGCCGTACCCGCGCGGGTGCCGGCCCGGGTTCCAGGCGAGCGGCAGGCCGCTCACCGGGTCGAGGGCGGCGATGCTGGCCCGGCCGACGGCGCCCGGCTGGGCCTTGTCGGCGCCGAGCGGATTGTTGGCCCAGCGGAAGTGGCCGCCGACGTAGACGGCCTCCTCGCTGATGCCGACGGAGAGGAAGGTGTCGCCCCCGCTGTAGTTGACCCAGGTGGGCTGCTGCCCGGCGCCGGTGGCGGTGGCCTCCCAGCGCGCCGCCGCGTCGCAGAGCGTGCCCGGGTAGGCCGCGCCGGTGGTCGCCACGACGAAGTACTTGCCGTCGGGGGAGAACTGCACGTCCCGCACGTACGAGTCGAAGGACAGCGACCGGCAGGCCGGGACGTACCGGTCGGTGTTCCAGTTGGCGACGGTCGCCGAGGTGTCGCCGAGGTTGATCTGCACGATCTGGTCGTGCACCGCGCCGTCGGCCTTCTTGAAGTTGCCGATGACGACCAGCTGCTTGCCGTCCGGCGAGACGGCGAGCTTCTCCGGGCCGACCCCGGCCTGGGCACCGGTGCTGCCGGTGGTCCAGTTGTGGTGCTCGGTCAGCGCGGTGGTCAGGTAGCTGTCCACGGCGCCGGTGGTGGCGTTCAGCGAGGCGAGACCGGCGCGCGGGTCCGTCGCGGTGGCCTTGGTGAAGATGCCGCCGACGAGGAGCCGGTCACCGATCTTGGCGATGTCGTTGATGGTGCCGTCGAAGCCGGTGCTCTTGAAGCCGGCGACCGGCGAACCGTCCGCGACGTTGAGCAGGGCCAGCTTGCGGAACCCGTTGGTGGCGCCGTTGACGCTGTTGAACTTGCCGGCGACATACACCGTGCCCGCGGTCGGACCGGCGATCACCGCGGTGACCTCGTTGTCCAGCAGCGGGGCGAAGCTGGTGTCGATGGTGCCGGTGGCCTTGTCGAAGGCCAGCACGTACTTGCGGTTGATGATGGTGGTGGAACCACGGTTCTGCGCCTGGGTGAAAGACCCCCCGACGATTACCTTCGTGCCCGCGTCGTAGATGGCCACCACGTTGCCGTCGAGGATGCTCGGCGTCTTGTCGGACGGTACGTCGGCGACCACGGTGTCGTGGTTCGGGGCGGCGGCGAGCGCGGGGCTGGCCGTGAAGAGACTGGCGACGCCGAGGACGGCGGCACCGATCAGGGACACCGTGCGGTGTCTCGGTAACGAGGAAGGCACAGGCAACTCCGGAGGCGCGTCGGAGAGCTGTGATCGGGGCCGCGAATCGGAGCGGCGTGAGGCGTCCGACCGGGACGACCGACCACAGACGTGAAAGCAACACCTTCTCGCATCGAGGTGCGCCGCGTCCACCCGGGAACGTGATATTGGCCGAGCAATCCGGCGGGCCGGCCCGCCGAGTCAGTACGGATCACACGAAAAGACGAGTGACGATCACCGGGCCGGGGTGGGCGGTGGCCCCGACGAGGCGGTCAGGTCGGGCGGCGGTGGGGAGAAGTACGGGTCGGTGGCCATCTCGCGGAAGACCGCCGCGCTCTCCGGGTCGTTGCCGAACGTGCTGTCGTACAACGGTTTGGTGGTCTGTTTGGCGGCGAAGTAGAGGGCGGCCTTGATCTGCGGGTGCTTCTTCAGGTACGGGCGGACCTCGCGCAGCCAGTCGGCCCGCTGCCCGGGCCGGCCCTCCTGGGTGAGGCCGAACTCGCCGATCACCACGGGGCGGGGGTGCTGCTGGGCGAAGGCCATGAAGTGGTCCATCCGGTTGCTGAAGCTGGCCCACTCCGGGCCCGGGTAGACGTCGGCGCAGAGCCAGTCCACCTGGTCGTCACCCGGGTAGTACGCCTCGGCCTCCCGCTCGTCCTTGGCGAAGCCGTCCGCGTGCGGGCACCACACCCACGCCGCGTTGGTGACCCCGACCTCGGTGAAGATGCCCCGGATGTGCTTCCAGGCGGCGACGTAGTCCTCCGGCGAGTGGATGCTGGCGGCCAGGTTCGGCCGGTCCATCTCCCAGCGGTACCGCAGCAGCACCGGCAGTCCGAACGCCTTGACGTCCTGGGCCCGCTGGCGGATCAGCGAGTCGTACGTGCCGCTGACCGTCGACCGGGTGTCCGTACCCTGCCAGGAGATCATCTGGAGCTTCCCCATGGCCTGGAACGCCTGCTCCGTGGCGCCCGGGAAGGACTCGTTCCACTGGTGGAACATGTGCGCCATGGTGAGCTTGCCGCCGGCGGCCCGGTTGAACTCGTCGACCGCCGCGGCCCGCCCGGTGGCGTTGTGCCACTGCGGTTTGACCCAGGCGCCGAGCCAGGCACCCTGCTCCGGCGGCTCAGGCCCCCGCCCGGTGGTCCGCACCGGGCCCGTCCGGGGCTCCACCGTGGGCGGTGGCACCACCACCGGCTGTTCCGTCCTGCGGGCCGGCTCCGACTCGCAGGCCGCCATCGCTGGTGCCAGGCAGGCCAGGGCGAGCACGACCGCCATCGTCCGTCGTAATCGTCGTACCACCGCAACCTCTCCCCAGGAAGGTCGCCGGCCCTACGATGCCCCGGCGGTTCCGCGTCAGCGGAGCCGGGGGTGACCCGACGACCTGAAGCACTCTACCGGTGCGACGGCTCTCACCCGGTGTAGCCGAGCTCGGTCAGCAGCGGCCCAGCCTGGGCCCGGACGTCGGCGAGGTCGGTCTCGGCGAGCCGGGCCCGCCAGCGGCCGACCGATCCGGGACGGGCCTGGCCGAACCGGGCGTGCAGGGCCTGCCGCCCCGCCGGGTCGCTGACCTCGAGGAAGTCGGCGACCACCTCGGCGGCCTCCGCCGGCCGGGTGACGATGTCCTCGTAGCGCAGGTGGCGTACCCGCTCGGCGGGCAGCTCGGCGAGCTGGGCCAGGGCGCTGCCGGTGAACCGGCGCCACATCCAGGCCGAGCGGGCCAGGTCGGAGACCCGGCTGAACTCCTCGTGCCGCTCCGGTTCGACCCAGAACCGAGGCGCCGCTCCCCACGGGGTGCCGCCCCGGCCGCTCTTCCCGGTGCCGGTGGAGGCGGCGTTCAGCCAGGGCTGCTCGGCGTGCGACACCGCCACGTCCCGACCGTCCCGGTAGACGTGCAGGAAGACCGCGTCGGGAAAGACCTCGGTGAGGAACGGCACGATGAAGCAGTTCTCCGGGTCCTTCTCGGCGAACCGCAGTCCGCCGTGCCCGGAGGCGGCGAGGAGTGCGCCGTAGTAGCCGCGGAAGTAGCGGGCTGCCCGCTGCGGGGTCCAGCTGCCCTCGTACACGCAGCGGGCCACCGCCTTGGTCAGCCGCGGCTCGAAGTGGTACGAGACGTCCGGCAGCGCGCCGACGCAGCTGCCCAGGAAGGTGGTGCCGGAGCGGGGCGCGCCCAGGATGAAGATCGGCCGCTCCACCTTGAGGCTCAGCTTCCGGCCGGCGGCGGGGACCGGCCGCTCCAACTCGCGGCGTTCCTTCCGGTCCGCCACCAGGCCGACCGCGGCGAGTTTCGCGGCCTTCACGGCGGAGAGGCCGGCGTGCGGGGCGAGGGGCGTGCTGCTGGTCATCGGTGTCCCATCGGTACGCAGGGGCAGGTCACGACTGTGCGGCCCGCGTCCGGCCGGAGCGGTTCCTGCCGCGGCGCAGCGCGCGGAGCGCGTCGAGGTGCAGGGTGGTCCGCCAGCGCCAGGCACCGGCCAGGTACGCCGCCGCGCCGACCGCCGTCACCAGGGCGAGCGCCGGCGCCGAGGCGCCGAGCAGGCTGGCCAGTCCCAGCGGGAGGCCGAAACAGACGACGGCCAGGGCCATCGCGGTGCGGGTGCCGCGCCCGAACGGGTGCAGCCGCAGCGACCACCAGAGCTGGGCCAGCGGCACCAGGTTGGTGACCAGGATGGACGCGGTCCAGGCCAGGGCGGCGCCGACGATTCCGTACACCGGGATGAGCGCGACGTTGGTGAGCACGTTGACCGCGGTGCCGGCCATCGCGTTGTAGAAGGTCCAGGCGGTCCGCCCGGCCATGTTGAGCACCATGTCGACCATGCCGCAGCCGGTCGCCACCAGCATGGTCAGCGCGAGCAGCACCACCACCCGGCGGCCCATGTCGTAGCCGGTGCCGAAGAGCGCCAGCATCGGCTCGGCGAAGGCGGCGAAGACCAGGTACGCCGGCCAGGAGAGCAGCACCAACCAGCCGGTCGCGGCCTGGTAGAGCTGCCGCGCCTCGGCCCGGTCCTCGCGGGCGAACGCGGCGGCCATCCGGTGCTGCACCGAGCCGGCCAGCGCCACGCTGGAGAGTTGGCCCAGCGCGAGGAACCGCGTCGCGGCGGTGTAGACCGCGGCGTCGACCGGCCCGCGCAGCGCGCTGAGCAGCACGATGTCGAGCCGCTGCACGATGATGGCGGCCAGGCTGCTCAGCGCCCGCGGCCCGGTGAACCGCCAGAACGGTCCGGCCAGCTCGCCCGCCGGCACCGGCCGGGTGACCTCGCGTTCGGCGCGCCGGACCAGCCGGCCGAGCCAGACCAGCGCGACGGCGGCGGCCAACAGGTAGGGGACCGCCCAGGCCAGCGGCAGCGCCCGGGTGGCGGAGAGGCCGAGCCAGGCGGCCACGGCGACCGCGACGAACTGCACCAGGGTGCGGCCGAGCCGTTCCACGGTGAGCAGCGGACGCATCTGGCCGAAGCCCCGGCAGGCGGCGAGGGCGTAGTCGGTGAGCGCCGCCAGCGGCACGAAGGCCAGCAGGACGCGCAGCGCGGTCACCGCGCCCGGACCGGCCTCGGGCATGGTCAACCGGGCGAGCGCCGGCGCGACCAGCCAGCCGACCACGGCCAGCAGCGCCCCGACGACCAGCACCGGCAGCAACCCGGCCAGGATGGTGCCCCGGATCCGGTCCCGCTGGCCCAGGGTGCGCTGCCGGCTGACGAAGTACACGGTGCCGACGTCGGTGCCCAGCCGGGCCGCCGACACGGCGATCATGAACGCGCTCGTGGCGGCGAAGAACATGCCCGCGTCCCGGACCGACCAGCCCCGGGCGATGACGATGTTCAGTCCGAAGCCGGCCACCGCCGCGATGCCGACCCCGACCAGGTTGGCGAAGCCCTGCCGGGCCGCGCCGCCCAGGCCCGCGCCGGCCGCCGTGGCCGGGCCGGCGACCTCAGCGGTCACCGCCGGGCCGTCACCGGCGTCCGTCCGGGTCACCGCCGCCACGACGGCACGCGTCCCCACCAGGTGGCCAGCCGCTCGTCGTACGGGGCGAAGTGCTCCTCCAGCCGGGCCCGCAGCTCTGGCGACATCGGCGAACGGGACCGCGAGTTGTGCTTGCCGAAGGCGATGTCCGCCCACCGGGGCAGGCCGAGGAAGTCGCAGACCGCGTCGAACGCCGGCCGCGGGTCGGCGAAGAAGTCGTCGCTGTCGATCACGTGCAGCCGCTCCCGGCCGACCAGCGATTCCAGCCGCTCCAGCTGCTCGACGTACCGCCCCCGGGCCAGGTACGCGTTGTGCTGGAGGTGGTGGCTCAGGTACGTCGGGTCGGCGGTCATCCGCTCCCGCTCGCCGGCGGTCCGCTCCTCCTCCAGCTCCAGCGCCCGCTCGAACGACGACTCGGGCTCATAGCCCCGGGCCAGCTCGTGCGAGTGCGCCGAGTACGCCCGTTCCACCGGGTCGCGCAGCAGCACCAGCAGCCGCACCTCGGGCAGGTCCTTGGCGATCCGCGCGCCGGCCAGCGGGTGGAACATGTAGAACGGGCTCGACTCGCCGGTGATGCCCCGGACGCCGACCTGCTCCCGGACCGCCTCCGCCTTCGCGGTGGTGGGGAAGTGCCCGAGGTACCAGTTCATCCCCCGCTGGTAGTCGGTGTCGAAGTGGTGCACGCCCTTGTGGTACGCCGGCGGCAGCACCCCCGGGTGCTGGGCGAGCGTCTTGAACAGCGAGGTCGTGCCGCAGCGCTGCGCCCCCACGATCAGGAATCCGGGCGTCATCCGGGATCCGGCGGTCAACCGACCGACCGTCCGGCTCACCGTCCGCACCGCACGGAGCGCCTGCTCCTTGGCAACCGTCACGTCCCCACTCCTCACTCTCACCGGGCCCGGCGGGCCAGGTGCTCCTCGACGGCCGGCAGCAGCCAGGCGTCGACATGCCCCAGTCGCGCACCCGCCTCCGCCTGCCGGTCCCGCAGATAGCGCGCCGCCAGCTCCACCAGGTAGAGCACGGCGACCAGGTCGGCGTCCCGCCCGTCCTGGTCGAACCGCGTCAGCGTCCCCGCCGCGCCTTCGATCAACGCCCGGGCGGCGTCCCTCGGCTCCACGCAGTCATGCCCGATGGCGGTCTGCACCACCCGGTGCAGCGCGTCGTAGCCGGCCGGCACGTCGCCCTCGAACCGCTCCCAGTCCCAGACCAGCACCCGGCCGTCGGCGAGGACGGCGCTGTTGCCGCCGTTCCAGTCGCCGTGCCAGGCGCCGAAGGCCACCGTCGGGTCGGCGTCCGCGACGCTCTTCAGCACCGCGCGCAGCCGCCCGGCCTCCGGTCGCGCGCCGAGCGCGTCGACCGCGTCGGCCAGTCGGGCCGCGTGCTCGCTGCCCGCGTACGACCGGCGGCGCACCCCCAGGCAACCGGCGACGGCCACCATCGCCGCCCGCTCGGCCGCCTCGGCGGCGGCCGGGGTGGCCCGGGGCAGTCGCACCGGCAGGGCCTCCTGCACCAGCAGCGCGTGGCCGTGCCACTCGCCATGGTGCAGCACCCCGGCCACGGTGACCGGGCCGAGCGGCAGGTCGGCCAGCCGGCGCAGCGCCGTCGCCTCGACGTCGACCAGGGTCCGGGTGAGCGGGTCGACGCCCAGCTTGGCGTACCCGAGCGCCCGCCCGTCTGGGCCGAGCAGCTGCAGCACCGGCTTGCGGTTGGCCCGGGCCGGCCCGATGTGCATGCTGACCAGCGACCGGGTGCCGAGCACGTCGGCCAGGTGGGCGTCGAGGGTGCCGCCGGCGGCGTCGACCACCAGCCGGTCGCGGAACACCAGCGGCCCCAGCCCGAGCCGGAACGCGGTGGCCAGCCCCTGCCGGACCAGCTTCGCCTTACGGCCGACCGCCTCGGTCGAGTGCCGGACGGCGCTCGCCGCGGCCCGGCGGGACCCGGTGGGCACCAGCAGCCGCGGCCGGGCCGCCGACGGCACCACCACCCAGCCCCGGCCGCCCCTGCGCAGCGTCGGCTCGGCCGGCGCCGGCCAGATCAGCTCCGCCAGCTCGGCGAGGTACGCGGACCGGCCGTCGCCGTCCGGGGGGACACGGAACACCATCAGCGGTCACCGGCTGCTTCGATTCGGGCCCGCAGCCCACCCACGGTGCTCCTGGGCGGCGCCGGCGCGACGGCCCGGCGCAGCCGGTCGTTGCGGGCGAGCAGGGCGACCGAGATCAGGCCGTAGGCGAGGGTGGCTTCCAGTGCACCGTAGGTGAACTGGAAGAAGAGCATCAGGATCAGCACCAGGCTGCCCGCGACGCCGATCGCGCTGTGGTCGTGCCGGAACCGCCAGAGGCAGTAGAGGAAGAACGCGCTGTAGCAGAACGCCCCGACGTAGCCCTGGCCGACCAGCAGGGCCCAGACCTGGCCGTTGCTGCCCAGCTCCCGATTGCCGCACTGCTTGCAGTCGTCGGACTTGCCGATGGCGATCGACCGGTTGCTGCCGATCAGCGCCCGATTGCCGCCGTAGCCGAGGACGGGCGAGTGGTTCGCGGCGGCGATCGCGCCCTCGGAGAGGGTGGTCCGGATGTCGTCGCTGTGCCCGTTCTGCAGCCGTTCGTCGAAGGTCCGGCCGAGCGGGGTGGCGATGATCAGGATGCCGATCAACCCGACCGCCAGGGCCAGCCCGCCGAGCACCGCCATCCGGCCGCGCAGCGCCAGCCGCATCGCCACGTAGACCGCGGAGATGCCGAGGCCGATCCAGAGCCCCCGGTTGAGCGAGTAGATGATCGGGAAGACCGCCGCCAGCGCGATCGCGATGCCGAGCACCCGGCGCGCCGGCCGGCCCAGCACCACCCAGCCGACCAGCAGCCAGATCAGCAGGATCGCGGTGTTCTCGCCCCACGAGTTGGTGTACTCGAAGGGCGCGGAGGGGCGCGGTGAGCTGGCCTCCCCCGCCAGCACCTGCTGGACCTGGGCGAACTCCACGTTCATCAGCGAGGCGACGAAGGGCTGGCTGGCGATGGATTGCGGCAGCAAGAAGTGCAGTGGCGCGACGAAGCTGAAGGTCGGGAAGAGCGAGCCGAGGTACCCACCGATCACGACGACGACGGCCATGAAGCCGAAGTGCCGGACCACCCGGCGCTGGGGCAGCTCCCGTTCGTGCAGGTTGAGCACGTAGAGCATGACCACGGTCATCGACAGGTAGTTGGCCAGCCGGATGCCCCAGCCGATGTAGCGGCCGGCGCCAGACGCGGCGAGCGTGTCCGGCGCGTTGAGGTCGAGCATCAGCACGGAGAGCAGCACCCAGAGCAGCAGCACGAGCCAGAGCCCGAACCCGGGCGGCACCCGGACCGGACCGCGGCGGTGCAGCTGCACCAGCATCGGCACGGCGAAGATGACGAAGACGAACGACGACACGCCGAGGGCCCACCAGAGCGGGTAGAGCACGAAGAGCGCGCTCAGCGGCCACGCCGTGGGCAACCGCAGCGACCAGCCCCGCGGCCGGACCGGTGCCTGCGCGAGCCGGGCCGCGCCGGGCGAGGGGGTGTCCCCGCCGGCCGGGGCCGACCCACGGGCGGGGCGGTGCGGGGTGACCGTGCTCATTTCACGCTGACCTTGGCGGTGCTCGGCGCGTAGATCACCCAGGCGTTGCCGGGCTGCGGGTGCAGCAGGTCGCCAGCCGGGTCGGCGATGTTGCAGACCATCTCCTGGCCGGGCTTGCGCCAGGTGCCCTTCGCGCTGGACGGGCCGGAGACCGCGACGACCGCGCCCTCGCCGAACACGTTCGCCGAGGGCAGCGAACGCAGCGACGGGTGCCGGACGTCCAGCGTCCGGTACTCCATGGTCAGCACGATCACCGACGCGGCGGTGACCGTCGCGGTGCCCACCTTGCCGACCCAGAGGGACTTCGGCTCGTCGTACCGCCAGACCATCGGCGGCCCGCCGGAGACCGTGACGGTCAGCTCCCGGGCCGGGGTGAGGTCCCGCCCGGCCAGGGCGCTGCCGGCGGTCGCGTAGTCGAGGACCGGCGTGGGCGGTTGGCCGCCCTTCGGCGCGGCCTTCCAGAGCGCGGCGGTGGAGGTGTAGTCGGAGGCGAAGACCTTGTCGCCGTCGTCGGCCGGGGTGACCCCGGCGAGGCCGGACTTCTCGAACTGGCTGAGGAAGCCGGTCGGGCCGCCGTCGTACCCGACGAAGGGCCGCAGCACGCCGACGGAGCGGATGTCGCTCGGCCGGATCTCGGTGACCGGGCCGACCTTGGTGGCGTCCCGGGACTGGAACACCGCCGTCACGTGCAGGGAGTCGGACTCGGCGAACTCGACGTACACCAGGTCGGCCGATCCCAGGCCGGCCGGCGCGGTCGACGGGGTGACCCGGATCGGCACGGCGACCGCCTGCCGGGCGGCCACCGGCGCGCCGCTGACCGGCAGGCCGGTCAGCGGCGCCCGTGGCTGGCTCGG
Source organism: Micromonospora sp. RTP1Z1 (assembly GCF_033804685.1). Taxonomy (NCBI): domain Bacteria; kingdom Bacillati; phylum Actinomycetota; class Actinomycetes; order Micromonosporales; family Micromonosporaceae; genus Micromonospora; species Micromonospora sp. RTP1Z1. The sequence goes on along the minus strand of NZ_JAPFQV010000005.1, from coordinate 50,898 downwards.
GGTCGGGCTCGGCGCGGGCGTCGCCGCCGCGCCCGGGTCGATCACGCCGGTGCTGCCGGTGGGCTGGGGTTCGCCGCACGCCGTGCCGAAGCCGATCACGAGGGCCGGGGCGAGGGCGGCGCGGAGCATCTGCCGGCGGTTCACCCCAGGTCCTCGCCGGAGTCGAGGGCGTAGCTGCTGCGGGCCGGGCCGTCGGTGCCCGTGCCGTCACCCCGCGACCGGTAGGTGCTGCCGTGCCCGTTGCCGGTCACCGGCATCGGACCGGCCGGCTTCGCCGGCTTGACCGACCCGGACGCGCCGCCCTTGCCCGCGGTGGCGCCCGAGGCGCCCGACACGGACGGCTTCATCCGGGGCAGCACCATGGTCGACTCCACCGACGGCGAGCCGGGGTTCGGCCGCGGCTTGGGACGGATGGCCGGCATCGCAGGCTTGGCCGCGCCACCGGCCGGCACGGGCAGCCGCGGGGCGAGCACGGCGCCGATGACCGGGGCGTCGACCTGCTCGAACTGGCGCAGCGCGGCGGTGAGCTCGCCGCTGCGGGTACGACCCGCCTCGGCCACCATGATCACCGCATCGACGTGCCGACCCAGTGCCTGCGCCTCGACCGCGAGGGTCGGCTGGGCGGTCTCGATCAGCACGTGGTCGAAGCGGGCGGCCAGCTCGGAGAGGATCTCCAGCAGCGCGGCCACCGGCAGCTCGACGTCCGCGTCGAGGTCACCCGGGACGAGCACCCGCAGCTGGCCGAGCCCGGGGACCGGGGCCAGCGCCTTGAGCGCCGGGACGTCCCGGCGGAGCACCGCGGCCAGGTTGTGCCGGCCCTCGGCGACCCCGGTGATGGCGGTCAGGGCCGAGTCCGGCTTGGTGGTCACCAGGGCGACCTGCTGGCCGGTACGGGCGTACGCGGCGGCCAGGTTCGCGGCGACGAAACCGGCGGCCGTGCCGGCTGAGCCGTCGCAGAGCAGGATCTGACGCCCCCGGCCGGCCTGGGCCGGCTCGGGCACCGCGGAGAGCAGCACGTTGCGCAGCCGGCCCAGCTCCCGGGAGATCTTGTGGCCAGCCGGCAGCACCGCCAGCGTCGCGGTACGCCCCGGCAGCTCCAGCAGCAGCGGCAGGCCGACCCGGTCGGAGATGTCCCGGCCGCGGCGCACCCGGGTGTCGAGCCGGTCCAGGATCAGCGCCAGCACGATGCCGAGCAGCAGGCCGGCGCCCATCCCGCTGGCGAGGTTCAACGTCCGGTTCGGCGAGCTGGGGCTGTCGGGCAGCCGGGCGTCGGAGATGATCTCGCCCGGGTCGGTGTCGGCGGACAGCAACGGGCTGAGCCGGTTGTTCAGCGAGGCGGACTGGTTGGTCAGCACGGTCCGGTCGGCCTCGGCCTGCTCCCGCTGGACCGAGTTGGCCGGTGCTGCCGCGATCCTGCCGGCGACCGCGCTGAGCTGCTTCTTGACGTCCGCGATCTGCTGATTCAGCGCGGCCTTCTCGTTGTCCAGGCCCTTCTGGGCGGTGGCCTTGCGCAGGTCCAGGTACGCCTGCGCGAAGGCGTGCGACCCGGCCTGCGCCTGGGTGGGGCTGTCCGCCTCGTACGCCACCTGGAGGATCTGGCTGTTCGGCGGCACGGTGACCGTCGCCGACTGGACCAGCTGGTCGGCGGGGGTGGTGCTCTTCATCAGCGTGCGGGCCCGGTCGGCGACGACGATCGACTGGACCACCTGTGCCTCGGTGTCGAGGTTGACCTTGGCGTTCGGGTTGCTGTCCGAGCCGGTCCCCAGTGGGCGCACCAGCAGCGAGGTGGTCGACGTGTACAGCGCGTGCTGCAGTTGGCTCACCGCCAGGCCGCCAGCCGTACCGAGGACCGCCGCCAGAAGCAGGATCCACCAGCGACGGCGGAGCCAGCCCAGGTAGGCCATCAGGACGGGTCCTTCGGAATCGCTCTCGGCCAGGTGGGGTGAGGGCATCAGAGTGTGTCGCTCCCTTTCGACCGAGCCGGGCAGTCCACGGCGCAGCTGGACCGGACCGTGACTTTGAGTGTCCCCGATCCGAACGATGAGGGAAAGTCTGCTCGCGTTCCGGTAAGCATGCCCAGGTGTAGGCGGCCCGCGTAGATGTGGCCGACCCCGCCTGACCATTCGGCGGGGCCCGCACGCCCCGCCGACCCGTCCCGGTCACGGCGTCCACGTCGACGCCTTGCCCTGGAGCGGGTGACGGAATCCTGACACACTCCCGACCGGTCGTGGCGCGGCGGTCCCGGACCGCGGGCCGACCGGTGACGGCGGATCGGGTCCAAGGGCCACTTCAGTTGTCCGCCCCGCGCCGATAGGTTGTCATCGCGCGTCCGCGGGTCATTCACCAAAATCCGGGCGCGGTCGCACCGAACGGGGAGGAAAGTTGGTAGGCGGGTCAACCGAGAGCGCGGGTCAGGTCCTGCTCGTCGGCTCAAGTGGCGGACATCTCGCCCAACTGCTGGCTTTGGAGCCGTGGTACCGGGACCGGCAACGAGCCTGGGTCACCTTCGACACCCCGGACGCTCGCTCGCTGCTCGACGGCGAGGACGTGGTCTGGGCCCATTACCCCACCACCCGGAACGTGCGGAACCTGATCCGCAACGCCTTCCTGGCGCTGCGAGTGATGCGGCGCCGCCCCGTCGACGCGGTGGTCACCACCGGAGCCGGGGTGGCCCTGCCGTTCGTCGTCGCGGCCCGGCTGCGGCGCATCCCGACCGTCTACATCGAGGTGTACGACCGGATCGACAGCGCGACGCTGACCGCCCGGCTCTGCCGCCCCTTCCTCTCCGCGATGCTCGTGCAGTGGGAGGAGCAGCGCCGGATGTACCCGGAGGCGACCGTCGTGGGGAACCTGCTGTGACCGCGTACCTCCCCCGGCCGCGCGACGGCCGCGACCCGGCGCCGTACGTGCTGGCCATGGTGGGCACCGACGTGCACCGGTTCGACCGCCTGGTGGACTGGCTGGAGCGCTGGCAGGGCGACCACGCCGACGTTCGGATCGTCCTCCAGTACGGCCACAGCCGCGCCCCGCGACTGCCCGGCGCCGCGCCGTTCCTCGACCACGAGGAACTCCAGCGGGCGATGGCCGAGGCGACGCTCGTGGTGAGCCACGGCGGTCCGGCCACCATCACCGAGGCGCGGCGCACCGGTCACCTGCCGATCGTGGTGCCCCGGGATCCGACCCACGACGAGCACGTGGACAACCACCAGCAGCTCTTCGCGCGCCGCCTGGGTGCGGCCGGCCTGGTCCGGCTCTGCGAGTCCGAGGCCGAGCTGGTCGCCGCCCTCGACGAGGGGATGACCGACCCGTCCCGGTTCGTGCTGGCGGCGGACCCGGACCGGCCGGATCCGCGCGCCGAGGCGGTCGCCCGGGTCGGCCAGGTCGTCGACCACCTGGTGGCCCGCCGGGTACGCCAGCGCACCGGCGGGTCGCGACGGTGAACGCGGAAGGTACGGCGCCCGGCATGCCCCGGGTGCTCTTCGTCGGCGGCCTCGGCCGCAGCGGCTCCACCCTGCTGGAACTCCTCCTCGCGCAGAGCCCGGACGTCTGCGCGGTCGGTGAGGTGGTCCACCTCTGGGAGCGGGCGCTCGGCGCCGACGAGCGGTGCGGCTGCGGCGAACGATTCACCGTCTGCCCGTTCTGGCGGCAGGTCGGCGAGCGCGCCTTCGGCGGCTGGTCGGCCGTCGACCGGGACGAGGTGCTGGCGCTCAAGGACCGGGTCGACCGGACCCGGCACATCCCCCGGCTGGCCAAGGGCTCGCTCGCCGCGGCGGAGCTCGCCGACGTCCGGCGGTACGCCGACCTCTACACCCGCATCTACCGGGCGGCGACCGAGGTGACCGGCGCCCAGGTGGTGGTGGACTCCAGCAAGCATGCCTCGCTGGCGTTCGCGCTGCGCTGGGCCGAGGGGCTCGACCTGCGGGTGCTGCACCTGGTCCGGGACAGCCGGGCGGTGGCGTACTCCTGGGGCAAGCAGGTGCGCCGCCCCGAGGTGGTCGACGGCGAGGACTTCATGCCGACGTTCTCGCCGTTCGAGGTGAGCAAGCTGTGGACCGCGCAGAACGCGGCGTTCCACCTGCTTGCGTCCCGCGCGTCGGTGCTCCGGCTGCGCTACGAGGACTTCACCGCCGACCCCGCCGGCACCGTACGCCGGCTCCGCGAGTTCGCCGGCCTGCCGGACGACCCGGCGGCGCTGCGCATCCTCACCGGCGACGACTCCAGCTCGGCGCGTCTGGCGCCGCGCGGCGACCTGGAGCCGTCGCCGCCGGCGTCGCCTGTCCGGGTGCACAGCGTCGCCGGCAACCCGCTGCGGTTCAGCGGCGGCCCGCTCGAGGTGCGCCGGGACGAGGCGTGGCGCACCCGGCTGCCCCGCCGCAGCCGGGCCGTGGTCAGCCTGGCCACCCTGCCCTTCCGAGTCCGCTACGGCTATCTGGGCCAGCGGGGATCGAATTCTGAGGAGACACCGTGAGTGGTCCGAGCATCTCGGTCGTCGTGCCGACGCGGGACCGTCCGGAGCTGCTGCGCGCGGCGCTCGACGCGATCCTCAGCCAGGCGCACCCGGGTCCGATCGAGGCCGTCGTGGTCTACGACCAGTCCGAGCCGGACCGGTCGCTGGAGAGCGACCGGGGTGACCGTCGGGTACGGGTGATCACCAACACCCGTACGCCCGGGCTGGCCGGAGCGCGGAACACCGGGATCGAGGCGGCCACCGGCGACCTGGTCGCGTTCTGCGACGACGACGACGAGTGGCTGCCGGGGAAGCTCGCCGCCCAGCTCGGCGCGCTCGACGTCCACCCGGACGGGGCGCTGGTGAGCTGCGGCATCCGGGTCAGCTACGACGACCGGACGGTGGACCGGTCGCTGGACCGGCCCCGGGTGTCGCTGGAGGCGCTGCTGCGCGACCGGCTCACCGAGCTGCACCCATCGACGTTCCTGATCCGGCGGGCCGCTCTGGTCGACGGGATCGGCCTGGTCGACGAGCAGATCCCGGGTAGCTACGCGGAGGACTACGAGTTTCTGCTCCGAGCCGCCCGGTACGCCCCGCTGGTCAACGTGGACAGCCCGTACGTGCTGGTCCGGTGGCACAAGCGGTCGTACTTCGCGCAGCGGTGGGAGACCATCTCGACGGCGTTGCAGTGGCTGCTGCGGCGCTACCCCGAGTTCGCCACGGTGCCGCACGGCGAGGCCCGGGTGGCCGGCCAGATCGCCTTCGCGCAGGCCGCGATGGGCAATCGGCGGGACGCCGTCCGGTGGGCCCGGCGCACGCTGGCCCGCAACCCGAAGGAGCCGCGCGCCTACCTGGCGCTGGCGGTGGCGAGCCGCGCGGTGCACGCCGACCGGGTGCTGCGCACGCTGCACAAGCGCGGCCGGGGCATCTGACCGGACACGACGGGCGGGCGACCAGCCGGTCGCCCGCCCGTCGCTCGTCCTACCGGGTCAGGCCACGCAGAACGATCGCCAGGCCTGGATGCTGGGCGAGTCCTGCAGGCGGAAGTCGCCCTGGCTGACCACCTGGTTGTAGTACGCCACGAACTCCGGCCGCTGGTCGTTGAGGTAACCGGCCATCGAGCGGATCCACGTCGCCCGGTCGGTACCGGAGTCGCCGGGCACCAGGTCGCTGCCGGTCTCCGCCACGCCCCAGGGCTTGCCCAGCTCCCGCGATTTGCTGATCATGCGGCCGTAGATCTCCTGCGGGGACGCGTACCGCTTCCACTTGGCGCCCCAGTTGTAGCAGTCCCAGCCGAGCGTCTCGACCAGGTCGCCGCCGGGGTAGAAGGCGTCGAAGTTCCGCCCGGACTTCGGGTCGAGCGTCCAGCACATCAGGATGATCGTGTTGATCAGCTTCGGGTTGTCCGCCCGGTCGGCCAGGCCCGCGATCCGGCGCCACGCCGACTTGTAGGCGGCCGCCGTGAAAGCGCCCCCCTCGACGTCGTCCTCGGGCTCGTGGAAGTACGACCAGTACACGTTGTGCTCGCGGGGGATCGAGGCGAACCAGGAGGCCAGCCGGGAGTCGTACTTCCCGCTGTTGACCTCCTGAGGGGAGGCCTTGAAGGAGACCACCACGGTCCGGTCGACGACGTCGGCCCGGCTGCCGTTCCAGGCCGGGGGTAGGCCGGGGTAGAAGACCCGGGCCATCCGCAGCTTGCCGAAGGTCCGGTCGGATCGGGACAGTGCCTGGCCGAACGTCTCGCCGCTCTGTACGGCGATCGACGCGCCGGGCAGGGTCTGCCGGGTGCCGGTGAACGCCGGGCCAGGTCCGGCGGTCGACGCGGACGGCGAGGCGCTGGCCGGACGGTCACCGAGCCCCGCCACCCCGCTCGGGGTGGCCGACGGCCCCCCCGCTCCCGGGGCGGGTGCCCCGGTCGGTGCGGGGTTCGGCTGGGTCGGGCCGGCCTGCGGCGACGTCGGGTCCGGCTGGCGCAGCGTCGCCACGGCCACCCCGCCGCTCGCCATCGCGAGGGTCACGGCCGCCGCGACGGCCAGCCGCCAGCGGCGTCGGGGGCCGCCGGGCGGTGCGGGGGGCGGTGCGGCCCCGGGCCACCGCTTGTCCGGGCCGCCCGCCACCGGCGGGACCGCCCCGGTGTCGCCCGGCCAGGCCTGGTCCGGGTCGGCGGGGTACGGGTGCTCGGTGTCCGGCCACCCCCGCTCCGGGCGGACGTCCGTGGCGACGGGGCCGGTCGGCTCCGCGGCACCCGGCCACGGCAGCGCCGACGGGGCGGCGTCCGACCGTAGGGTGTCCGACCGCGCCGGGACGCCGGCGTCCGGCCATGGCAGGGCCGGCGCGGCGGCCGGGTCTCCCTGCTGGCGTGGGATGTCCTGGCCCGGCCAGAGGCCGGTCCGCTGCGACGATCCGACGACATTGTGCTGGTCTCGCTCGGCCGGCATGACCCTCCCTGGCTGGCGGCGGCCCGTCACGGGGCGGTAGGTCGGTGCTTCCGCCCGACACTATCCCCCGGTCACCCGGGCCATGGGTACCGTGACACTCAGCCGAACGCCTCAACGGTGCTGCCGGTGACGGGCGACGCGGGCATCTCGACCCCGGTACGCGCGATCGCGTCGAGCAGCCGTCCGGCGTGTTCGGGGCGGCAGACCAGCAGATCGGGCAGGCGCGGGTCGGCCCGGTTGTAGCGCAGCGGTGAGCCGTCGATCCGGGACGCGTGCATCCCGGCGCCGAGGGCCACGGCGACCGGTGCGGCGGAGTCCCACTCGTACTGGCCGCCCGCATGGACGTACGCGTCGACCTCGCCGGTCACCACCGCGCAGACCTTGACCCCGGCGGAGCCCATCGGCACGGCGCGGGCGTCGAGCAGGTCGACCAGTTCACCGACGAAGGCCGGCGGGCGGCTGCGGCTCACCGCGATCCGCAGCGGCCCGTCCACCGCCTGCGGGGTCGGGCAGCGGGTGCCGAGGATCAGTGGCGCACCGTCCAGCGTGGTCCGTGCCGGCATGCCGACCGCGCCCGCGACCAGCCCACCGTCCGGGCCGGCCGACCGCTGCCAGAGGGCGACGTGCACCGCCCAGTCGGTCCGGCCGGCCTCGGAGAATTCCCGGGTGCCGTCGAGCGGGTCGATGATCCAGACCCGGTCGGCGGCGAGCCGGGCGGGGCCCTCCCCGGCCGTCCAGGCCCGTCGGGCGTCGGCCTCCTCCTCGGAGAGCACCGCGTCCGCGGGTCGCCACCGGGCCAGCGCGGTCGTCATCATCTCGTGGGAGGCCCGGTCACCGGCGTCCTTGAGGGCGGCCGGGTCCGCGAAGCCGCGCTGGGCCCGCAGGGCGGTCAGCGCCGCGCCCGCCCGCTCGGCCAGCCATTCCGCGAAGGCCTGGTCGTCGAGCCGACCGGTTCCGTCCTGGGTCACGCGCCCCACCACCTCGTCCTGGTCCGACAGCGACCTGCAATCCTCGGTCGCCCTGCGATCGGGGGCCAGCGTACGGTCCGACGGGCGGCAGCTCGCGAGCCGCTTTCGGATCTCCGGTGGCCCAGGTGGACGGATCGACCGCCCGCATGTTGAACTTCGCGTGTATGCCGGTCGGAGCGACGGGACCAGGCCCTAGGCTCGTGCGCATGACCGCCGAGCAGCTGATCTCCTTCGCCCGTGGCGCTCCCTCGCTGGACATCGTCGATGTCGAGGGGCTCAAGGCCGCCGCCGTCCGCGCCTTCGACGCCGACCCCGCCGGGATCACGGCTTACGGCACCTCCGTCGGCTACCCGCCCCTGCGCAAGTGGATCGCGGAGAAGCACGGTGTCGAGGCCGACCAGGTGCTGATCACCAACGGCTCGCTCCAGGCCGACGCCTTCCTCTTCGACCACCTGGTCCGGCGGGGCGACGCGGTGGTGGTCGAGCGCCCCACGTACGACCGGACCCTGCTCAACCTGCAGCAGATGGGTGGCGAGATCCACGGCGTGTCGATCCAGCCGGACGGCATGGACACCGCCGAGCTGCGCAAGCTGCTGGAGTCGGGGGTGCGGCCGCGGCTGGCGCACGTCATCCCGAACTACCAGAACCCGGCGGGCGTGACGCTCTCCCTGGAGAAGCGCCGGGAGCTGCTCGACCTGGCCGCCGAGTACGGGTTCACGATCTTCGAGGACGACCCGTACGCGGACATCCGGTTCCGCGGCGAGCCGCTGCCGTCGATGCTCTCGATGGACACCCGCGGCGTGGTGGTGCACGCCTCCAGCTTCACCAAGACGGTCTGCCCGGGCGTCCGGGTCGGCTATCTGATCGGCCCGGCCGAGCTGATCGCGGCCATCGCCAAGAAGGCCACCAGCCTCTACATCTCGCCCGGCATGGTCTCCGAGGCGATCGTGCACCAGTTCTGCGTCTCGGGGGACATCGAGCGCTCGATCGAGACGGTGTCGACGGCGCTCGGCGAGCGGGCCCGGGTGCTCGCCGAGTCGCTGCGCCGGCACATCCCCGAGGCCCGGTTCGTCGAGCCGGACGGCGGCTACTTCCTCTGGGTGGAGCTGCCGGAGGACGTCGAGGTGGACCGGCTGGCGCCGGCCGCGGCCGAGCGGGGCGTGGCGGTGGTCAAGGGGAGCGACTTCGTGCTCGAGGGTGGTCGGCACGCGCTGCGGCTGGCCTTCTCCGCGGTGACCGCGGACCGGATCGACGAGGGCGTCCGGCGGCTGGCGGAGGCGGTGGGGGCCGTTCGCGGCTGATTCTCTGTCGGATTCCCGACAGTTGAGCAATACCGGCCGGCTCGGGTCTCCCCCTGGGCCGGCCGGCGGCCCACAATGCTGCGAGCGTCGTCCACCTCCCCCAGGTGGTCGGTCCGACGTCCGGGAAGCGGCACCTGCGCCCCGCCCGGACCGCCGACGCGCGCAGCACAACTCCCGCCCCCGAGGTGCCGGGTGGGCCGTGTCGCCCCTCACCCCCCTGACGCGGCCGGCCCACCCGGCGCCCCCACCGACGCCGGCCGATCGCCGGCTCGGTGCCCGGAAACCGGACCGGGAGGCGGCTCCGCCGTGACCCGGGTCACACCCGTCGGCACCGGCCCGGCCCGGTGGGCCGTTCGCCCGCGCTGCGGATCGTCGGCGGCGGCGTAGCCTGCAAGCCGCAGCAGCACTGGTGGGAGGGGGCGAGGGAATGAGCGACCGGGTGGAGCGCGGCCGACCGGCGGCGCAGAACGGCGGCCGGGCGCTCAGGCCGCGCGCCTGGGCCGCGCCGGTACGCGCCATGACCCGCATCCTCAACGCCGACGGCTCCCCCCGTACCGCCGAATCGGCCGGACCCGGCCGCAGCGGGGTCGTGGACTGCGGCCTCTACCTCGGCGGCGAGCGCCAGCCCGGGGAGTGGAACTACGCCGACGCGCTGGCGGCGGCCCGCCGGGAGCGGGACGGGTTCGTCTGGCTGGGGTTGCACGAGCCCGAACTGGACGAGATGACCGCCATCGCCGCCACCTTCGGGCTGCACGAGCTGGCGGTCGAGGACGCTGTCAAGGCTCAGCAGCGCCCCAAGCTGGAGCGTTTCGGCGAGGTCGCGTTCCTGGTGCTGCGGACCGCCCGCTACTGCGAGCACACGGAGCTGACCGAGAACTCCGAGGTCGTCGAGACCGGTCAGGTGATGCTCTTCATCGGGCCGAACTTCCTGATCAGCGTCCGGCACGGCGACGCCTGCCGGCTCGCCCCGGTCCGGGCCGACCTGGAGGCGAAGCGGGACCTGCTGCGGCACGGGCCGTGGGCGGTCGCGTACGCGATCACCGACCGGGTGGTGGACCTCTACCTGGAGGTGTCCGACCAGCTGGAGGACGACCTCGACGTGCTGGAGGCGGACGTCTTCGACCGGCAGGGCACCGGGCGGATCCAGCGGATCTACCAGATGAAGCGGGAGCTGGTGGAGTTCAAGCGGGCGGTGATGCCGCTGCAACGTCCGCTGATGACCCTCACCTCGCAGGTCAACCGGGAGGTGCCGCAGGAGGTGCGGCGCTACTTCCGGGACGTGCAGGACCACCTCAGCCGCACTGTCGAGCAGGTCAACTCCTACGACGACCTGCTCAACTCGATCCTCCAGGCGAGGCTCGCGCAGGTCACCGTTGACCAGAACAACGACATGCGCAAGATCGCCGCGTGGGCCGCGATCGGCGCGGTGTGGACCGCGATCGCCGGCATCTACGGCATGAACTTCAAGTCCATGCCCGAGCTGGGGTGGACGTACGGCTATCCCGGCGTATGGGCCCTGATGCTGGCGTCGTCGTTCACGCTGTACCGCCTGTTCCGCCGCAACGGCTGGCTCTGACCGGCCGGCGGCGCCGGGCCGGCGGGCCGGACGCGGAAGCGCCGGCCGCGCGGGGTTGACCCCGCACGCCGGCGCTTTCCGTGACCCCGCGGTCAGCGGCGACCGCTGGCCTTGGCCGCGTTCTTCCCGTTGTTCGTGGCCTTGGTGACATCGTCGGCCGGCCGGCCGGAGACGTCCCGGGCACCCTCGGCGACCGAGGGGACCTTGTCGGTGGGCTGGATCACCGGCTGGGTGCCGGGGGTGGTGGTGGAGGCGCTGCCGCCGCCCGCCACCGCCGAGCTGCCGGCGCCGGTCGGGCCACCGGCCACGCCCGAGCCGCTCGACGTCGTCGAGGCGTCGGTCACCTTGGCGCTCGGGTCGGGGGTCTCCACCACGATGGTGTCCACGTCCTCCCGCATCGGGTCCAGCGTGCCGGTCGGGTCGTACTCGGCCCACTCCTGCTGCTCCCGGCGGCGGCGCATGGCCATCGCGCCGGCCAGGCCGGCGACGGTGCCGGCGGCCAGCAGGCCGGTCATCATCCCGCCCCGCGACTTCTTCTGCTTCTTCTTCCCAGCCTTCATGTTCTTCGCCTTCACCTTCTTGCTCACCGCGACCTGCTTGGCGGCGGCGGCCTTCCTACCGGCGACGGCCTTTCCCGCGGTCCCGGCCTGCGCGTTGCGCATGGCCAGGACCAGCGGCGCGAGCGCCGCGACCGTCGAGGCGACACCGCTCGACGCGCGGTCCCGCATGATGACCGCGGTGGGCGCGACGGCACCCCGGGCCGCCTCGACCCGCGGGCCGACCGTGGCGCCGGCGCCCTTCGCCGCGTACGTGGCCGCCTGCCTCAGGTGACCGATGCCCTGGTTCAGCTCGGCCTTGGCCAGCTGCCCCTGGGTCTTTCGCCGCCCGATTCCAAACACGGTCCCACCTCCTGGGAGTTGTTCCTTCGTCATCCTCCACCTTCGGATGCCTCCGCACTGCCAGATCGGGCACATGGGAGGATCCGCATGGAACTGACCAACGAGTGAGGAGTACCCGTGGCCGAGGCTGTCTACGCCACCTTGCACACCAACGCTGGCCCGATCCGGCTGGAGCTCTTCCCAAACCACGCGCCGAAGACCGTTCGCAACTTCGTCGACCTGGCCGAGGGCAACCGCGAATTCACCGACCCGCGTACCGGTCAGCCGGGCAACGGTCGGTACTACGACGGCACCATCTCGCACCGGGTGATCAGCGGTTTCATGGTTCAGATGGGCGACCCGACCGGCACCGGTCGCGGTGGCCCGGGCTACACGTTCGCCGACGAGTTCCACCCGGAGCTGCGCTTCGACCGGCCGTACCTGCTCGCGATGGCGAACGCCGGGCCGGGCACCAACGGCTCGCAGTTCTTCATCACGGTCTCGCCGACGCCACACCTGAACAACCGGCACACCATCTTCGGGCAGGTGGCCGACGAGCAGTCGGCGAAGGTGGTGGCCGCGATCGCGAGCACCCCGACCGGCCCGAGCGACCGGCCGCTGCAGGACGTGGTCATCGAGCGCGTCGAGATCGAGCGCCAGCCGGTCTGAGCACCGCCCGGGTACCTTTGCCCACATGACTGAGCGCTCCGGGCAGGCGGGTGACGGGACCGGCGGGTCGGTGCCGGCCACCCCGGTCTGCTACCGCCACCCCGACCGGGAGACGTACGTCCGGTGCAGCCGGTGCGACCGGCCGATCTGCCCGGAGTGCATGCGGGAGGCCTCGGTCGGGCACCAGTGCCCGGAGTGCGTCAACGAGGGACGCCGCAGCGTGCGGCCGGCGCGTACCGCCTTCGGTGGCGGTGCCGCCGGCCGCCAGGGCTACGTGACCAAGGTCCTGATCGCCCTGAACGTGCTGGTCATGCTCCTCTCCATCGCGTCGGACCGGGGCGGGGACGCGGCGGCCGGCGGCTCCGGCTTCGGCGGTCTGATGGGCGGCGGCACGCCGCTCACCCAGTGGGGTGGGATGCTCGGCTACGCCTCGTACGTCAACTTCGGCCCGGCCCACGGCATCGCCGCCGGCGAGTGGTACCGCCTGGTCACGGCGATGTTCCTGCACTACGGCCTGATCCATCTCTTGCTCAACATGTGGGCGCTCTGGGTGCTCGGTCGGACGCTGGAGGCGGTGCTCGGCCCGCTGCGCTTCCTGGCGCTCTACCTGATCGCCGGGCTCGGCGGCAACGTCGCGGTCTACCTCTTCAGCGCGCCGAACAGCACAGCGGTCGGCGCGTCGACAGCCATCTTCGGCCTCTTCGCCGCGATCTTCGTGATCATGCGGCGGCTCGGCCGGGACACGTCGGCGATCGTGCCGATCCTGGTGATCAACCTGATCTTCACGTTCACCGTGCCGGGGATTTCCATCGCCGGCCACCTGGGCGGCCTGGTCACCGGCGCGGTGATGGCGTTGATCCTGGCGTACGCCCCACGGATGCGGCGGACCCTGTTCCAGGCCGCCGGCGGCGCGATCGTCGTGGTGGCGCTCCTCGGCCTGGTCCTGGTCCGCACCGGGATGCTGACCGGCGGCTGATCCGCTGGTCAGGCGTACCGGCGCCGGCGCGAGCGGCTCAGCGGGCGGCGGGGCGGACCGCCCTGAGCGTCTCGGCCACCTCGGCCAGCGGCGCGTCCAGGTCGTACCGGCCGAAGAGGTGCAGCGAATCCCCCGCGTCGATCTCCAGCGTCTCGGCGGTCAGCCCGCGCCGGGTACGCCGATCCACCGTGATCGCCTCGACCTCCGGCCAGGACAGTCGACGGTGCCCGGCGAAGCCCTGGGCCACGGTGATCCCGTCGGGGTCCGCGGCCAGCCGGACCGGTGCCATCAGGTCGCGCAGCCCCCAGCCGGCGAGCGCGGCGGCGGCCAGCCCGGCCAGCACCGGCTGGACCCGGTCGTTGCCGGCGAAGAGCAGCCCGAGCCCGGCCACGACGACCGCACCGACCAGCTTGGCGACCGGCAGGGTCACCGGCACCCGCCACTCGTGGGCGGGGGAGGACTGTGGGTGCACCGCCCCAGCATGCCAGCCGCGCGGGGTGCTCGGCCCGGCACCGCGGTGGGAGCGGGGGAGGACGTCCGGCCGTTGACGACGTAGGATCGGGAGCAGCCAGGTTACCGGGGAGTAAACATGAGTGACGCGGTCATCGTCGGTGCGGTGCGGACCCCGGTCGGCCGGCGCAAGGGCAGCCTCGCCGGCGTGCATCCGGTCGACCTGTCTGCGCACGTGCTGCGGGCCCTCGCCGAGCGGACCGGCATCGAGCCCGGCCAGGTCGACGACGTGGTGTGGGGCTGCGTCTCCCAGGTCGGCGAGCAGTCGTGGAACATCGCCCGCAACTCGGTGCTCGCCGCCGGTTGGCCGGAGTCGGTGCCCGGCACCACGATCGACCGGCAGTGCGGCTCGAGCCAGCAGGCGCTGCACTTCGCCGCCGCCACCGTCCTCTCCGGCCAGGCCGACCTGGTGGTCGCCGGCGGGGTCGAGTCGATGACCCGGGTGCCGATGGGCGCCAGCGTGGTCGGCGGGATGCCGTTCAGCGCCCAGATCCTGGAGCGCTACCGGGGCGTCGAGGGCGTCGCCCAGGACTCCCCGCTCCCGTTCAACCAGGGCGTCGGCGCCGAGCTGATCGCCGAGCGCTGGCGCTTCTCCCGGGCTCAGCTCGACGAGTTCGCGCTGGCCAGCCACGAGAAGGCCGCCGCCGCGCAGGACGCCGGCGCGTTCGACCCGGAGCTGGCCCCGGTGGCGCTCGCCGACGGCGGGAAGTTCGCCGCCGACGAGGGCATCCGTCGGGAGACCTCGCTGGCCAAGCTCGGCGAACTGGCCACCCCGTTCAAGGCCGACGGCGTGGTCACCGCCGGGTCCGCGTCCCAGATCTCCGACGGGGCCGCGGCGCTCGCCGTCACCACCAGCGAGTGGGCCAGCCGGCACGGGCTGCGCCCGCTGGCCCGGGTGCACACCGCCGTGGTCGCCGCCGACGACCCGGTTGCCATGCTCACCGCCCCCATCCCGGCCACCGCGAAGGCGCTGCGCCGCGCGGGGCTGGGCATCGAGGAGATCGGGGTGTACGAGGTGAACGAGGCGTTCGCCCCGGTCCCGCTGGCCTGGCTGGCGGAGACCGAGGCGGACCCGGATCGGCTCAACCCGCGCGGCGGGGCGATCGCCCTGGGGCACCCGCTCGGGGCGTCCGGCGCCCGGATCATGACGACCATGCTCCAGCACATGCGGGACAACGGCATCCGCTACGGCCTGCAGACCATGTGCGAGGGCGGCGGCATGGCCAACGCCACCATCGTTGAGCTGCTCTGACCCGGTAATCCCCCTCGCCCGGCGGCTGGCGCGACGACGCGCTCGCCTGGGTCGGCGACGCGCTGGGCGAGCGGGGCCACCGGGTGAGCGGCCAGGTCGAGCCCCGGGTCCGTCCCTGGTCGCTGGTGTGGCAGGTGCCCATCGCTGACTGGCGCGACTACGCCCGCTCGACCTCGCGGAGCATCAGCGCGAGGCTCTGCGACCGCCGCTCGGCGGGGAGTGCGTCCCAGGCTCGCCGGGCGCAGGCGACGCCGCCGGTCTTGTCGCCAGCCTTCGCCATGGTGAGGCCGCGGTGTAGCTGGATGTGCGTCGCGAAGCGCGGGAGCCCCGCCGGCCGAGTGCGATCGGCCTCCTCTTGTGCCTCGCCGCCGGGTCCCGGCATTCCGAGGCGGGCGTAGAGCATGCTGCGGAACGTCGCCATGCGCCACGGCGGGACGGCGGTGTCGGAGACCTCGCCGTCGGGCGAGGCGACGTGATCGAAGACCCGGCGGGCTTCCGTGTCGAGCGTGATCGCGGCGCCCTCGTCCCCGCGTCCCGCCGCGACGTGCGCACGCGCCATGAGGGCTTGGACGCGGCCGAGCGAGGGCCCGTCGGACAGAGCGATCGCCTGGTCTGCGTACCGCCGCGCCGTGGGTAACGCCGCGCCTTCGTAGGCGAGCGCGATTGCCGCGCGCCCCCGGACCCAGACCCGGACGCCGAGGTCGTCGGATCGGTCCGCAGCCGTGGTGGCCAAGTCGTACCAACGGATTGCCTCGGCGGGGTTCGGCGTGGTCTTGCCGTAGGTCACCAGGGCACGCGCCGCGTGCGACCACATGCGGGGCGTGTCGAGTTGTTGCTGAAGGATCACGAGGTCGCTCGCGAGGCGGGCCTGCAACACCGCCGCGCCGACCGCCATGTAGTCCCGGCCGTACTGGTCGACCCGCTCGCGCCAGTCCTCTTCGGCCCCTCGGCCGTCGAGCGCAGCGCTGAAGCCGGCCCGGATGAGTTCGCCGGCCACGACCGGGCCCACGACGCCGGCTGTCAGGCCGAGCACCTGTCGACGGTTCACGTCACCCTCCCCGAGCGTCCGCGCGTAGGCGAGCACGATGTCCGGGGTCGCGGCCCGCCGCCCGGCCTCCACGTTGCTCAGGTGCGAAGCCGAGTAGCACGACCGGGCCGCCACCCAGGCGAGCGTGACGCCGGCCTCGGTACGAGCCTGCCGCAACTGCGCGCCGAGGTCGTCCATCGGGCCCCCTGTTTGAAAGCTCGTGAAAGCTCAATGCGCTTCCGAGAGTAGTCCCGCGATCACGAGACTGTGGACATGCGGAACCGCTGACGTGGCCCGAACCGTCGGCGGGACCTGCGCGGGGCCGCCTCGGCAGGGGTGGCGGGGCGGCCCCTTCCAACGTGGTGAAGGAGGCCCCGCCGTGCCCTTCCGGTTCTGGCGCTGCAAGCCCGAGACGTCGATCCCGCTCCCGCGCCGCACGCCACCGAACGAGCGGCCGAGCTGGGTGACTGCGCGGCCACGACGTCCGCCCCGACGGAACGGTGGAGATTCGCGAGCGCTTCGCCCTGGTCCGCGTAGACCGGGTGAAGGTGGTCCAGGGGGTGTCCCTGTGAGCCGCCCCCCGGTGACTCGGTGGCCCGCATCAGATCCAACGACCGGGCCCGGTCTGACGCCGGCCGGCGGCGGTCCGGATGTCGGACACCACGTGCGATTTGCACGGATGGAAGTTCCAGAAATTTGCTGTGACCCATATCACGCCTGGTCAGCGGTCGTTGCACAAGGCATGGACGTCTTCTCCCGAACGTTCCTTCCGGCCGCCGCCGAGACCGGTCTGGCAACCCAGACGGCCAGCCGGCACATGCCGGTCTTCCGCCGGTGCGTGGGCTCCGGCGACGCCACCATCCTGGTCACCCGGTGCAGCCGCCCGGACCACCCGGTCGGCGGCGACTACCTGATGCTCCTTACCCACCGTCGCCTGGTGGTCACCCAGCAGACCCGGGTCCTGCACCGGCTGCGCCTGCACCTCAACACCGAGTTGCGGGAGCTGAGCAACGTCACCTGGAGCCCCGACCCGCGCCTGCACAGCGTCGAGCTGGCCGCCACGGCGATCGACGGGGCCCGCGAACGGTTCCTCATCCGCACCCACCACCCGAAGCAGGTCTGGCAGCTCGACGCGCTGCTCAACCACGCCTTCCGCACCCGCCTCCGGACGCCCGCGGAGCGGCTGGTCGCCACCATCGGGGAGTCGCCGCTCGGCGCCCGACCGGCCGCGTTCCGCCCGGCGCCGGTGCGCTGACCGGCTCCTTACCCAACCCGAACGTTCCCCGGACGTCCCGGGCGGCCATCGGTCGGTAATCATGGGCCGGTGACCGTCGACGCCGCGCAGCGCGGGCTCGTCCTGGTGGTGGAGGACGAGCCGGCCATCGCCGACCTGGTCCGGCTCTATCTGAGTCGGGACGGGTTCGGCGTACACCTGGAACGGGACGGCACCGACGGCCTGGCCGCCGCGCGGCGGCTGCGCCCGGTGGCCTGCGTGCTGGACATCGCGCTGCCCGGCCTGGCCGGGACGGAGGTCTGCCGGCGGCTCCGCGAGGCCGGCGACTGGACGCCGGTCATCTTCCTCACCGCCCGGGACGACGAGGTCGACCGGATCGTCGGCTTGGAGCTGGGCGCGGACGACTACGTGACCAAGCCGTTCAGCCCCCGGGAGCTGGTCGCCCGGGTCCGGGCGGTGCTGCGTCGATCCGCCGGGGCGCCGGCCGGGGCGGAGCAACCCCGGGCGGTCGGCCCGGTCGTCCTCGACCCGGCTCGCCGGACGGTCACCGCCGCAGGCGCTCCGGTGCAGCTCACCTCGACCGAGTTCGACCTGCTCGCCCACCTGATGGCCCGGCCCGGCCGGGTGTTCACCCGGGAGGAGCTGCTCGCCGGTGTCTGGGGGTACGCCGCGCACGGCGGCACCCGGACCGTCGACGTGCACGTGGCGCAGGTCCGCGCCAAGCTCGGCCCGGCCAGCGTGATCCGCACCCACCGCGGCGTCGGGTACGCGGCCGATGCCTGACCCCACCGGCCCGCAGCCACCGGTCGGCCCGCGGCCGTCCACGGGCCCGGGCCGACCGCAGCAGCCGACCGTCGCCCTGCCGGTGATCGGGCCGCGTACCGCGCCGACGCCCCCGCGCCGACGGTTCGCCAGCACGCTGACCACCCGCGCGGTGCTGGTCACCTGCGCGGTGGCGCTGGTGTCGGTGCTGGTGACCGCGCTGGTCGCGGTCCCCCTCGCGGTCCGCGGCGTCGAGCGGCGCGACCAGGAGGCGCTCGCCGCCCAGGCCCGCCTCGCCGCCGACGTGCTGCGGGTCCGCCAAGCCCGGCAACGCGACAACGCCGGGGAGCGGCTGATCCGTCAGCTCCGCCAGCAGGACATCGACGTGTACGTCGTCCGCGCCGGTCAGGTGGATCGCCCGGGCCTGCCCCGGCAGGTGGTGACCCGGGTGTCGACGGGCCGGGACGTCTCCGGCCGGCGGCTGGTGGACGGCGAGCGGACCCTGGTCGAGGGGCGGGCGCTGCCCGGCGGCGACGGCGTGGTGCTGACCCGGGCCACCAGCAACGGGCCTTGGCGGGAGGTGCTGCGCAGCCTCTGGCTGCCACTGCTGGCCGGGCTCGCCGCCGGCGTGGCGGCCGGGCTGCTGCTCGCCCGCCGGCTGGCCCGGCCGATCCGCGTCGCGGCCACCGCCGCCGCCCGGCTGCGCGCCGGGGACCGGGCGGTACGCGTACCGGTCGAGCCGCCGGACGAGGTGGCCGACTTGGCGTACGCGCTGAACGGGCTGGCCGCCGCGCTGGCCACCAGCGAGGGGCGGCAACGCGAGTTCCTGCTCTCGGTCTCGCACGAGCTGCGTACCCCGCTGACCGCGATCCGGGGTTACGCCGAGGCGCTCGCCGACGGGGTGATCGAGGCGGACGCGGTGCCCGACACCGGCCGGACCATGCTCGCCGAGTCCGAGCACCTGGACCGGCTGGTCACCGACCTGCTGTCGCTCGCCCGGCTGGAGGCCGCCGACTTCCCGCTCGAACCGGTCCCGGTCGATGTGGCCCGGCTGGCGATCGAGGCGGAACGGACCTGGTCCGACCGGTGCGCGGCGCTCGGGGTGGCGTTCCGGGTGGAGGTGCCGGCCGGACCGGTGCCGGCGTACACCGATCCGGGGCGGATCAGGCAGGTGCTCGACGGGCTGCTGGAGAACGCGCTGCGGGTCGTACCCCCGGGGGCGGCGGTGGTGCTCGCGGCCCGGCCGGCCGGCGCGGACCCGGCCGCCGGCGGGATCGTCGAGGTCCGCGACGGCGGACCCGGCTTCACCGACGACGACCTGGCGGTGGCCTTCGAGCGCGGCGCGCTGCACCAGCGCTACCGGGGGGTGCGCAAGGTGGGCAGCGGGCTCGGGTTGGCGCTCGCGGCCGGGTTGGTCCGCCGGCTCGGCGGGGACATCGCCGTCGGGCACGCGCCGGAGGGCGGGGCGGCGTTCACCGTCCGGCTGCCCGGTGATCCTTACCTGACCCGAACACGGGGCTGACCGTCCGCTCGCCCGCGTGCGGGATGCTGGTGCTCCACGGACGAGAGGAACACTGATGGCACGTCAGGGAATCGTCACCGGCGTCACCGCGCTGCTCGCGGCGACCGCGCTCGGCCTCGCCGGCTGCGGCCCGGCCCAGCTGGCCCAGGGCTCGGCGAAGGAGACGGCGGTCGAGGTCGCCGCCGCCATGGGCGCGGACGGTCAGGCGCTCACCGCGATGGGCTTCGACGCTGCCGACCTGGACGTGGACCCGGTCGCGGCGCCCGCGCCGTCGTCCTCCGTGGAGCCGGAGCCGTCCACCTCGGCCGGCCCGAAGGACAAGCGCGGCGACCGCGGCCAGGAGTGGCGCAAGCGGCACCGGGCCCGGGTGCTGCTGCGCAAGAACACCCTGCACGGCGAGGTCGTGGTGCAGACCAGGGACGGCGGTACGAAGACCGTCGCCGTGCAGCGCGGCCAGGTGACCGCGATCGACGGGAAATCGATGACGGTCAGGTCCACCGACGGCTTCACCATGACCTGGACCTTCGGGGACCAGCTGCGGGTGGTCGAGCGGCGTACCACGATCCAGTCGACGGACGTCAAGGTCGGCACGCCGCTCGGCGTGGCCGGCGCCAAGGACGGGGACAGCGGCGTGGCCCGTCTGATCGTGGTCCCGTTCAAGCAGAACTGACGGCGGGCCGGGCCCCTTCGCTTCGGAAGGGGGCCCGGTCGTCGGGTCGGAAGCCCCGGGACCCGATGAAGTCGGGTCAGTAGACCCGCGAGCCGATGAAGTCGTCGTGGCCGTAGCCCACCGGGTTGGCGAACGACCGCGACTCGAAGGACCACTGCTGACGGGTACTGCTGGAGCAGGTGGCGAGCCGCAGCCGCGGCGTGCCCAGCCAAGGGTTGTCGAAGGGAACTCTTCCGGCAGATCGGGGCGGCCGGGAGGCCGGCACCCGTCACCCGCCCGGGAGGTGCGGGCTACGCCGCGACGAGGAGTCAGGCTAGGCTAAGGCCGATTCGCAGTCCCCACCGTGGAGAACTCCCGTGAAGCTCTCGATTCTCATGCCGGTCTACAACGAGGAAGAACGAATCGCGGATGCCCTCAAGCAGGCATTGGCGGTCGACTACCCGTGTGAGATCGAGCTCGTCGTCGTCGACGACGGCAGCCGGGACGGCACCTCCGAGGTCCTCGGCCGGGTGGACGACGCCCGACTGCGGGTGATCACCCACCAGCGCAACGCCGGCAAGGGCGCGGCCATCAAGACCGCCGTCGACAACGCCGATGGTGAGTACATGGTCATCCTCGACGCCGACCTCGAGTACGACCCGCAGGACATCCCGCGTCTGCTGGAGCCGGTCCTCGACGGGCGGGCCACCGTCGTCTACGGCAATCGGACCTTCGGCAGCCACAGCTCCTACAGCTTCTGGTACGTGGTGGGCAACAAGGGCGTCACCCTGGCCGCCAACGTGCTCTACAACTCCTACATCGGTGACCTGGAGACCTGCTTCAAGCTGATGCCGGTCGAGCTCTACCGCTCGCTCCAGATCAAGTCCCGTGGCTTCGGCATGGAGGCCGAGGTCACCGGCAAGCTGCTGCGCCAGCGGATCCGCCCCTACGAGGTGCCGATCAGCTACCGCGCCCGCGGCCGCGAGGAGGGCAAGAAGATCACCTGGAAGGACGGCGTCGAGGCGCTCTGGATCCTGACCCGGGAGCGGGCCCGCCGCCGCCCGGTCAAGGCCGCCGCCCGCTGACCTCGGGGCTTCGCCCGCACGCACCACCGCAGGACCCCGCCGCCCGGCTTGACCGAGGCGACGGGGTCCCGCTGCTTCCACCGCCGTCCCCGTCTCGGCCGCCGGCTGCTCCTCGCGGCGACCGTTCCGCCGCCGGGCCTGGGCGAGTGGTCAGGCCGGTGCCGGGACCGCGGAGAGGAACGCGTCGACCGACCGGCGTAGGCCGGCGGCGTCCAGGCCGTGCCAGCGGGTGTGATCCTCGGCCGAGCCGTAGCGGCGCAGTTCCTCGCGTCCCACGCCGAGAGCGAGCAGCCGGTGGGGCCGGTCGGCCAGGGCGGCGCCGAGCACCCGGGCGGACGTGCCGGCCAGGTAGGGCTCGACCAGGATCACCTCGGTGCCGGCCAGCGCCCGCAGGCCCGCGGTGTCGAACGGCCGCGGCCGGTGGGTGTACGCCACGGTGACCGGCAACTCGGCGACCGCCGCCAGCGCCGGATCCAGCAGCGGCCCGACCGCCACCAGCAGCGGCGCGCCCGGCCCGGCGTCCCGGACCACCCGCAGCGTGCCGTCGTTGCGCCAGGCCCGCCCGTTGCTCTGCGTCGAGAGCCGCAGGTACGCCGGTCCGTCCGCAGCCACCGTCGCGCGGAGCAGGGCGGGTACCTCGTCCCGGTGGCCCGGCACGTGCACGGTCCAGCCGTTCAGGGTGTCGAGCAGCGCCACGTCGGCGGCCCCGAGGTGGGTGCGCCCGGCGGCCGCCCGGTCGTACGAGGCGCCGACGCTGACCAGCACCGCCGAGACGCCCTGATGGTCCAGGTCCAGCTTGATCTGCTCGTACGCCCGCTCGACGAGGAACGGCGCGTAGCTGTGCGCCACCGGCCGCAGCCCGGTCAGCGCGAGCCCGCCCGCGACGCCGACCAGCAGTTGCTCGCGGATCCCGACGTTGAGCACCCGGTCCGGGTGCCGCCCGGCGGCCGGGGCGAACGACGCGGGGGAGATCTCCGCCAGCACCACCGCTGTCCGCGGATCCTCCGCCAGCAGCTCCGTCATGGTGTCGATGAATGCTTCCCGCACGGTCACTCCCCGTCCGTGACGACCGCGACGACGACGTGCGGCCGGTGGTTGTCATGCCCGGTGAGGGCGGTGTGCAGGGCCTCGTGGTCCCGCCCGTCGACGGTCGCGGCGGTCCAACCGTTGACGGTGAACCGACTCGCGGCGCCCCCCGGCCAGCCGTGGCTCGCCGAGCCGTTGTCCAGCACGATCGCGGTGAGGCCGGCCAACCCGGTCGCCCCGGCGTACGCGATCGCCTCGTGGTTGGAGCCCTCGTCCAGCTCGGCGTCGCCGAGCAGGACGTACACCCGGGGGGTGAGCCGGCCCTGGGCCCGCAGGCCGAGGGCGGTGCCCACGCCGAGCCCGAGCCCGTGCCCGAGTGACCCGGAACCGATCTCCACCCCTGGCACCAGCAGCCGGTCCGGGTGGTCGCCGAGGCGGCTCTCCGGGCCGCCCTGGTCGTCCAGCCACTCCACCGGGATGAACCCCTTCGCGGCGAGCAGCGCGTAGTAGCCGGCGACCGCGTGTCCCTTGGACAGCAGGAAGCGGTCCCGGTCAGGGTCGTCGACCGTCTCCGGGGTGATCCGTAGCACCCGGTCGTAGAGCACCCGGAGCACGTCCAGCGTCGAGTACACGTTCGCGCCGAACTCGCGGCCGGCGCGTACCCGGTCCAGGAGGGTGCCGACGGATCTCGGCGGGGCCGGGTCGGTGGCGGTCGTCATCGTCATGCGGCTAGCCTCCGACTTGAAGCTCACTTCAACTCAAGGCCGTGTGATGCACGAATCACTCACCATCGGACAGCTCTCCGCCCGCAGCGGGGTGGCCCCCTCGGCGTTGCGCTACTACGAGCGGCTCGGCCTGATCCGGGCCGAGCGCACCGGCGGCAACCAGCGCCGGTACGCCCGCACCGAGCTGCGCCGGGTGGCCTTCGTCCGGATCTCCCAGCAGGTCGGTGTCTCCCTGGAGGAGATCCGGGAGGCGCTGGACTCGCTGCCGTCGTCGCGTACCCCGACGCCGGACGACTGGGCCGCCCTCTCCCGGGCCTGGCGGGACCGGCTGGACGAGAAGATCCGGCTGCTCGGCAAGCTTCGCGACGACCTGGACGGCTGCATCGGCTGCGGCTGCCTGTCGCTGCAGCGCTGCACCCTCTACAACCCGGAGGACTCGCTGGCCGCGGAGGGGCCGGGCGCCCGGCTGGTGCTGCCGCGCCCGGAGGCCGTCACCCGGTCGTGAGCAGCACCTTGCCCAGGTGATCGCTGGTCTCCACCAGGCGGTGCGCCCCGGCCGCGTCGGCCATCGGCAGTCGGCGGTCCACGATCGGGCGGATCGCACCGGACTCGACCAGCGGCCACACCTGCTCGCGTACCCCCTGGACGATCTCCGCCTTCTCGGCCAGCGGGCGGGAGCGCAGCGCGGTCGCCGCCACCGAGCCCCGCTTGGCGAGCAGCGCGCCCAGGTCCAGCTCACCCTTGCGGCCACCCTGCATTCCGATCACCACCAGCCGGCCGCCGGTGGCCAGCGCCGCCACGTTCCGGGGCAGGTAGGCGGCGCCGATGATGTCGAGGATCACGTCCGCGCCCCGGCCGTCGGTCACCCGGCGGACCTCCTCGACGAAGTCCTGCTCGCGGTAGTCGATCGTGTGCGCCGCGCCCAGCGCGCGCAGCCGCTCGTGCTTGGCCGCCCGCGCGGTCACCACCACCGTCGCGCCGAGGGCCACGCCGAGCTGGATGGCGAAGGTGCCGATCCCGCTGCCGCCGCCGTGCACGAGCAGCGTCTCGCCCTTCCCCAGCCGGGCCAGCGCGACGACGTTCGACCAGACCGTGCAGGCCACCTCGGGCAGGGCCGCCGCGTCGACCAGGTCGACGCCGGCCGGCACCGGCAGCAGCTGCCCGGTCGGCACGGCCACCCGCTCGGCGTACCCGCCGCCGGCCAGCAACGCGCAGACCTCCTGGCCCACCGTCCAGCCGGTCACGTCGGGACCGAGCGCGCCGATCACCCCGGAGCATTCCAACCCGGGGTACGCGGGCGCGCCCGGCGGCGGCGGGTAGCTCCCCTGCCGCTGCAGCAGGTCCGCCCGGTTCACCGCGCTGGCCCGCACGTCGACGATCACCTCGCCCGGGCCGGGCTCCGGATCGGGCACCTCGGCCCAGACGAGTGCCTCGGGTCCGCCGGCTTCCGGGATCGTGATCGCATGCATGGCCCAGTCTTACCCGATCCGGCCGTCCGTCCACGCCCGGGCCAGGATCTCCGCCACCGTTTCCTCCGGCGTCTGGTCGGAGGTGTCCAGCCAGAGCCCGATCCGGGGGGTGTCGGACCGGAACTCGGCGTCCAGGTCGGCCACCGGCCAGTCGCCGTACCCCTTCTTCGGCCGGTCCCGCTCGCGGGCCGCGACCACCTCGGGGCGCGGCGCGAGCACCACCACCGCGAGCGGCCGGTGCCGGATCCGCGCGACCATGGCCGGCAGGTCCACCCCGAGCACCACGTCCTGCAGTACGACGGTGAAGCCCGCCTCCGCGTAGCGGTCGGCCACCGTGGCGGCGAGGTCGTAGCGGAGCCGCAGCTGCCGCCACGCCTCGTCGGACGGCTGAACGGTCATCTCCGCCCGGCCGCCGACCACCATCCGGCGGAACAGGTCACCGCGCAGGTGCACCGAGCGGGGCAGCCGGCGGGCCAGCAGCTCGGCCACTGTGGACTTCCCGGCCGCCATGATTCCGGTGACCAGCACCACCGCCGGGGTCTCCGACATCCGGCCATCCTGCCAGCGAGGGTGGGACGCCGGCTCGCCCGATGCGGTGTCCGTGGCAGACTAGGCACCGGTCGCGTACCCCTCGGGGCGTGGCCCGGGAGGGTTCGCCTAGTGGCCGATGGC
The DNA here is from genome assembly GCF_033804685.1 of Micromonospora sp. RTP1Z1. Lineage (NCBI taxonomy): Bacteria > Bacillati > Actinomycetota > Actinomycetes > Micromonosporales > Micromonosporaceae > Micromonospora > Micromonospora sp. RTP1Z1. Next base: position 25,712 of record NZ_JAPFQV010000005.1, on the reverse strand, counting down.
GCTGGTCTTGAAAACCGGTAAGGGCAGCGATGTCCTTCGTGGGTTCGAATCCCACACCCTCCGCCCCCGAACAGCGAAAATGCCCCCTGACCAGCGCGAACGCCGGTCAGGGGGCGAGATGCCGGTTAGTGGACACCGCACTAGGCGCCAATCGCCCCGTGATGATCATGAGCCGGGTCCCGACGATCCCGCCTATGATCCACTGGCAGCGCGACCGTGACGGGGGAACGCAAGTGATCGACGCGATCTTTTTTGATATCGGCGGGACGATTCTCGACGAGTCCCGCGAGTTCGAGACCTGGGCGGACTGGTTCGGCGTTCCACGGCATACGTTTTCGGCGGTCTTCGGTGCGGTGATCGCCCGGGGTCTGGACTGGCAGGAACCGTTCCGGGTCTTCCGGCCCGGTTTCGATCTCGCGGCCGAGCTCGAACGCCGAGCAGCCGCTGGCAAACCGGAGTCGTTCGGCGAAGAGGATCTCTACCCCGACGCGCGACCGTGCCTGACCTCCTTGAAGGAGCAGGGCCTGTTCGTGGGCTTGGCCGGCAACCAGCCAGCTCATGCTGAGACGATCCTCCGCGCTCTCGACCTCTCCGTGGACGTGATCGGCACGTCGCACGGTTGGGGCGTGGCGAAGCCGTCACCGGCCTTTTTCGAGCACGTCATTCGTGAAGGCGGTGGCGACGCGTCTTCGATCCTGTACGTCGGCGATCGGCCCGACAACGATGTACGCCCGGCCATGGAGGCCGGCATGAAGACGTGCCTGATCCGGCGCGGTCCGTGGGGTTACATCCTCGACATGCCAGCCGTGTCTGAGCAGTGCCTGTTCCGCATCGATTCGCTGGACGAACTCCCGAGCCTGGTTGCGAAGCACAACGCGGCAAGCGGCTAGTGCGGTGTCCACTAACGTTCACCGGGTTTGCGGTGGGTGTTGTGGATCCTCGCCGTGTGGGCGAGCGACTCCCCACCGGTTGGTGGGGCGGCCCTCCACGGGCCAACTGATCCTCGCGCCACCAAGGCTGGGCGGCGGCGATCGCGCCGATCATGAGCACCGCGAGGTTTCCGGCGGTCCAGGGATCCAGGCGGCGCCGTCGCGGCGGGGCCGCGGGGTGAGGGTGCATGTGTCGATCACCTGTGGGTTCGATGGACGCGACCATAGCCACCTGGTTTGACGCCGTGGGGCCGGACACGACGCGCTTAGGGTTCGGTGCGGCGGGTGGGCGGGGTATGAAGAGGCACAGGAATCCGCGTACCGGAAGGACCGTCCCGATGACCCTGGAACGACCGATCGCCCCGGACCCGTACGAGCTGCTGCCAACGGTGCCGGCGTTCGCCCTGACCAGTGACGACGTGCACAACGGCGAGCCGATGGAGGCGCGGTACGCGCACGGCAGCGCCGGTGGCGGGAACGTCTCCCCGCAGCTCGCCTGGTCGGGTTTTCCCGCCGAGACCAAGAGCTTCGTGGTGACCTGCTTCGACCCGGACGCCCCCACCGGCAGCGGCTTCTGGCACTGGGTGCTGGTCGACGTGCCCGCCTCGATGACCGAGCTGCCCACCGAGGTGAAGGAGAGCGACCTCGGCGGCGCGTTCAGCATCCGCAACGACTACGGCGACACCGGCTACGGCGGCGCCGCCCCGCCGCCGGGCGACCGCCCGCACCGCTACGTCTTCGCGGTGCACGCCGTCGACGTCGAGCGCCTCGACGTCGGCAAGGGCGCCAGCCCCGCCTTCGTCGGCTTCAACCTCGCCTTCCACACCCTCGCCCGCGCCGTCATCCGCCCCACGTACCAGATCAAGGAGTAGCCAGGGGTGAGGAAGGGGCCCCTGTCGACGCCTGGCGTCAAGTAGGGACCCCTCCTCGCACCTCAGGCGGGAACGCGGGCCACCGCGAAGACGGACTGGCCGAATGGGGGGCGGAGGCGTCGCTCGGCGGCCTTCGTCGCCGGGAGGACCAGGGTGTCGTAGACCTTGACCATGGGGCCCTCCTTCGGCATCAGCCGGAAGACCTTCGTGGCCATGAAGTAGCCGATCAGGCCGAGCGCATTCGCGTAGTGGATCTTCTCCACGGTCAGCCCCGCCTCGGTCATCGCCGCGGCGAGGGTCTTCTTCGTGTAGCGCCGGACGTGGCCGGTGGCGATGTCCGCCGGACTCATCGCGAACTGGAACGCCGGCACGATGATCACCACGGCGCCGCCGGGGCGGACCAGCTCGCGCATGCTGCGCAGCGCACCCACGTGGTCATCGATGTGCTCCAGCACGTTGTACGACACGGCCGCGCTGTAGTCGCCGCGCTCCGAGTGCGGCAGCAGCATCTGCCGGACCTCGATGCTCGGGTGCCCGGCGAGGCGCTCCTTGAGCTGGACGAGTCGGTCCGGGTCCGCCTCGGTGGCGGTGATCCGGGGCAGGTGCTCGGACCACTCCAGGGCGTAGTCGCCCAACCCGCTGCCGATCTCGATCGGGTCGTCACCGAGGTAGGGCACCGCCAGCTCGACGAACCACCTGCGGTGGTTGACCGCCGTCGCCAGGCCTTCGAGCACCTCCGACTGGACGCGCTGATCCCCAGTGATTTCTGCCATGCGTCGATTCCTCACGATATGACTGACCCGCGCCTGGACCGACAGAGTCAACCATCCGGACGGATGGCGCGGGAATCGGGGCACCGGGGGTGGCCGAAATGCGGTCGGGGTGGGCACGTGATCGGCGGTCGGCGAACCCGGCACATAGTACGCCAGTACCCAGAAACATGTCACGTCCGTGCCATACCCTGACTACGCTCCGAATTGTTATGACTACTCCTGAATCGGGCGGCGGCACCGCCGAGACTGGGCCCGACCGGGGCGTACGGGACGGGCGGGGCCGGTGGACCGATGCCGCCGCCGTGCTCAGCTTCGTGCTGCTCGCCTTCTGGGTGACCGCCCGGTTCTGGGTGAATCCCGGCGACGGGGTGCGCGACAACCGCTCCGATCAGGCGCAGTTCGAGTGGATGATGGCGCATGGTGCGCGAGTGGTGACCGATTTTGCCTATCCATTCGCGTCGGACCGGATGAATGTCCCGGACGGCGTCAATCTAATGGCCAATACGTCCGTATTATCCATTTCACTGCCAATGACGCCCGTCACCGTCCTCTTCGGCCCCCGTACGGCTTTCCTGGTCTTTCTCACCGCGGGAATGATCGCCACCGGCGTGGCCTGGTACTTCGTCCTTTCCCGAGTGCTGATCGGGGCCCGGGGCCCGGCCTGGCTCGGGGCCGGCTTCTGCGCCTTCGCGCCGGCGATGGTGTCGCACGCCAACGCCCACCCCAACATCGTCTCCCAGTTCGTGGTGCCGTTGATCGTCTGGCGGACCCTGCGGCTGGCCGAACCCGGACGCTGGCTGCGCAACGGCGTGCTGCTCGGACTGCTGATCGTCTGGCAGGCCTTCCTCAACCTGGAGATCCTGCTGATGACCGCGATCGGCCTCGCCGTGGTCGTCGGCGCGCTCGCGTTCGGCCGGCCGGAGCTGCGTCGGGGGATCCGACCGTTCGCCGCCGGGCTGGGCGTGGCCGCCGCCGTCGCCGCGGCACTGCTCGCGTACCCGCTGTACGTGCAGTTCTTCGGGCCGGGGGCGTACCAGGGACTGTCCCGGCTGATCCGCGGCTACCGCACCGACCTCGCCGCGTATGTGGCCTGGTCGAGCGAGTCGGTCGCGGGCGACGCCCGCAGCGCCGCCCGGCTGGCCAAGAACCCGACCGAGGAGAACGCCTTCTTCGGCTGGCCGCTGGTCGTACTGGTGATCGCGCTGGTCTGGTGGTTGCGACGCAACGCCGTCGTGCTCGGCCTGGCCGGGGTCGGCCTGCTCCTATTCCTCTTTTCGCTGGGCCGGGAGATCCGCTTCGCCGGGCGGGACACCGGCGTCCCCGGGCCGTGGGCGCCGCTGGAGAACCTGCCGATCCTGCACTCGGTCGTGCCGACCCGCTGGTCGCTCGCGCTGACCCCGCTAATCGGGGTGCTGCTCGCGCTCGGCGCGGACCGGGCGCGGCGGCTGGCCCGGCGGCATCCCGACGCCCGCCCGCAGATCCGGTCCGTCACCGTCACCGTGCTGGCGATGGCGCTGTTGCCGATCCTGCCGACCCCGCTTCCCTCGGTACGCCTCGACCCCACGCCGGAGTTCGTCCGCTCGGGGGCCTGGCGCCCGTACGTGGCCGGCGGGCACAGCATCGTCACCCTCCCGCTGCCGGACACCACCTACGCCGACCCGCTGCGCTGGTCCGCCGAGACCAGGCTGGAGATGCCCCTCGCCCGGGGCTACTTCCTCGCGCCGGACACCCGGCCCGGGGCCGGCCGGGTCGCCCTCTTCACCGCCCCACCCCGCCCCACCAGCACCTTCGTCACCATGATCCGGCGGACCAACGCGGTGCCGCCGATCACGCCGCAGGATCGGGTGGCGGCCGTGGACGACCTGCGGTACTGGCGGGCCGGGGCGGTGGTCCTCGATCCCCGGCAGAAGCAGGCGGACGCGTTGCGCCGGGGGATGACCGAGCTGACCGGGATCGATCCGGTCCTGACCGGCGGGCTGTGGCTCTGGGACGTCCGCCCGCTGGTCGACTGAGCGCCGGGCCGTCACCAGCCCGGATGCCGGGCGGTGCCGACGGCGGAGCGGGATCAGGAGGGTCGGACGCAGCAGCCCTGGCAGATCTTCGGTCGGGGCAGCGTGAAGGCCAGGCAGCAGGTGCGCCGCTGGACGGTCGGCTCGCCGGCCGGTCCGGGCACCAGCTCGACCAGGTCGGCCAGGTCGAGCGCGTCGAGCAGCGTCTCGATGCTCCGGGTCGACGACCCGGGCAGCGTGTCGGCGGCCCGCAGGATGCCGTGCGCGATGCCGGAGGCGACCGAGCCGAGCAGCGTACGCGTGCCGATCCGGACCTCGGCCTGGATGGCCGCGATCATCGGGGCGAGGTGCGCGTCGAGCAGCGAGGCGCGCAGCGCGCCGAGCAGTTCGGCCTCGTCGGCGACCACCCGGACGTCCGGCGCGCCGGTCAGCGCCAGCGGGTCGCCCGGCAGCACCGCGACCGTGGTCGAGCGGCGCAGGCCCAGGGTGAGCAGCGGGCGGTGGTCCTCGAAGTGGATCAGGACGTCGGCCGGGTCGAGCAGCGGCACCCGCCGGGCCGAGGCCCAGCCGAGCACCGCCGGCAGCGCCACCCAGTAGCTGTAGGACTTCCAGGCCAGCGCGGCGCAGGCGTGCGGGGTGCCGCCCCAGCGGGCCGTCGCGGCGTGCAGGAACTCGGGCAGCAGCGTCCCGTCGACCAACCGGGTCGCCGGGGTCCAGCGTGCCTCGTCGGAGGTGACCAGCAGGCCGGGCGCGAGCCCGGGCAGGTCGTCCGTGCCGAACATGGCGTGCAGGGTCGCGGTCACCGGGGCGAGCGGCGTGGCGATGTCCCGCGTCGGCAGCACCGCTGTCACCTGATCCGTCCCCTGTCTGGTCGCCCCGCCGGTCGGTATGAGCAGGCCCATCTGAGCTAAGGCTAGCCTAACCACATGTTCCGGGTCGGGGGAAGCGGCGCCGAGGGGCGGATGAGGAGGTCCCGGTCACTCCGCCGACCGGTCGGCGCGTGTCGTCGTACTACCCGACCGGCGGGGGCGAAAACGCCGCCGGGCTGGTCGAGGGGCGGCGCAAGCATCGACGTACGTGGCTGAATTGTCAAGGTGAGTGTCGAATACGGGCCAGTTTCTGTGCACGTTCGGCCACTGATTGTGAAACTGGTACTCCCGGTCACGAGGAAGCCGATGACGACCTCACCCATCGAACGGGCAGCCGACTCGTTCGCTGCCGAACTCGCCCGGCACCGCAGCGACCGAGGGCTGTCCAAGAAACAGCTCGCCACCCTGATGGGCTTCGACCCGTCCTACGTCAGCCACGTCGAGGGCCGCCGGCACCGCCCGACCGAGGACTTCGCCCGCCGGGCCGAGGCCGTCCTGGAGGCCAGCGGCGCGATCTGGCAACGCTTCCGGGAGTACGACGAGCTGCGGCACGCCCGCGCCGGCGGAGCACACCGGGAGTCACCCCTCCCTGGCCAGTGGCTGCCCCCGGGCACCGGCCTGGTGGTGGAGCGGGAGCTGGCCACCCTCACCCACGTCGGCGACGGCTACCGCTGCGTCATCCGGCGGGAGCTGTACAACGCCGGGACCGAGCCGGTCACCCGCTACCTGGTCCGGGTCGCCGTCGACCGCTACCCCAACGACCCGGGCCGCTCCAACCGGCACCACCGGGAACACCCGCTCACGTTCGCCGAGCTGCAACTGCGGGCGTACCGGGACGACGGCGGCGAGCGCGAGCCGATGCACTGGCGGGCCAAGCACGACCGGGACGCGTTCAAGGAGATCTGGCTGCTCTTCGAGAACACGGTGGGCCGCTTCCCGCTCTACCCCGGCGACCGGGTCACCATCGAGTACGCGTACCAGGTGGGACGGGAGAAGTGGGGGCCCTGGTTCCAGCGGGCGGTCCGCCTGCCCACCCGGCACCTGGCCGTCCGGCTGGACCTCCCGGTGGAATTGGACCCGCAGGTCTGGGGGGTGGAGACCTCCCTCTCCTCGGCGGAGGGGCCGCTGCGGACCCAGATCCAGCGGCACGACGAGGGCGGCCGGTCGCTCTTCGACTGGTCCACCGACGACCCGCCGCTCAACGCCCGCTACCGCCTGCAGTGGCGTTTCCGCAACCACCCCCCGGACGCCGAGCCGGACGGGCCGGTGGCCGGCGTGCGGGTCCTGGCCAGCGACCGGATGCGCGGCATCGGCATCGTGCAGCGCGGCGACGACCTGCTCCGCCAGCCCGCCCGCCAGTTCGACCTGCCCCGCCAGGAACGCACCGCCCGGGACGTGGTCGACCGGCTCGGCGCCACCCTGGCCCGTCTCGACGAGCTGCACCCGTTCAGCAAGGGGGTCGGCATCGCGGCCCCGCAGCTCGGGCTCGGCTGGGCCGCCGCCGTGGTGCGCCCGGCCGGCCGGGCGGCCGAGCCGGTCGTCCTGCTCAACCCCCGGATGGTCGACTCGGCCCCGGACACCGACGAGCAGTACGAGGGCTGCCTCTCCTTCTTCGACCAGCGCGGCCTGGTGCCCCGACCGCTGCGGATCGACGTGGAACACGCCCAGTGGGACGGCAGCCGGATCATCACGTCCTTCGAGTACGCGATGGCGCGCCTGGCCGCGCACGAGATCGACCACCTGGAGGGGCGGCTCTACGTCGACCGGATGGCGCCCGGGGTGCCGTTGGTGCCGGTCGAGGAGTACCGCGAGACCGGCACCCCCTGGGGCTACTGACCGCTCCGGTGCGCGGGCCGGTTTGCCGGCCCGGCCCGCGCACCGGCGGGGGGGGGCCGGGTCGCGTGCCCCAGCGGGCGGGGGCACGCGACCCGGCTCGGGGGAGGAAGGTCTACAGGTTGCCGAAGGTGTCGTACCGGATCTGCTCTGGCGGGACGTCGTCGGCGGCGAGCGCCCGCAGCGTGGCCCGGACCATCGGGGCCGAGCCGGAGACGTAGCAGTCGTGCGTCGTCCAGGGCCCGTACCGGGTGACCACCTCGGAGATGTCGCCCAGCTCGCCGTCGAAGTCCAGGGACTCGCTGCACGCCGGTGTCACCGACAGCCACGGGTGCGCGGTCACCAGCTCCGCCAGGCCGGCCAGGCCGTAGAGCTCCTCCGGGCGGCGGGCGCCGTAGAAGACGTGCACCCAGCGGGTCCGGTTGACGCTCGCCAGCTCCTCCACCAGCGCCTTGATCGGGGCCAGCCCGACCCCGCCGGCGACGCAGAGGATGTCCCGGGTCGACGACCGGTCCAGCGTCATCGACCCCATCGGGGCGGCCACCCGGAGGAGGTCGCCCGGCTTGGTCCGGCGGACCAGCGCCCCGGACAACCAGCCCGCCGCGCCACTCGGCGTACGGATGTGGAACTCCAGCACGTTGTCGTCGTTCGGGGCGTTCGCCACCGAGTAGGTCCGCCACACCCGCGGGTGGTGCCGGGGTGCCTCGACGCTGACGTACTGGCCGGCCTTCCAGGGCAGCGGGTGCTGCAGGGCACGCACGGTCAGCACGGCGGTGTCCGGCCCGTGCCGCTCGTGGGTGAGCACCTCGGCGTGCCAGAACGGCGGGTTCTCGTCCGCCTCCGCCCCGGCCAGCATCTTCTCGCAGATGCTCGCGTACGCCTCCCGCCAGGCCTGGTCGTACTCAAGGTTCCAGCCGTCGCAGGCGGTGCTGCGCAGCGCGTCGAGCAGGGCGACGCCCATGGTCTCGTAATGGGTGGCCGCGACGTGGTACTTGCGGTGGTCCCGGCCCAGCGCGCGCAGGTACTCGTCGAAGCTCTCCGGGTCGCCGACGGTCTGGGTGGCGGTGACGATCGCCTCCAGGATCCGGTCACCCTGCCCGCTCATCTGGACCGGGAAGAGCTTGCGCAGCTCGGGGTCGAGGAGGAAGAGCCGGGCGTAGAAGTGGGCGCTCAGCCGGTCCCGGTCCTTCTCGACCAGGGTCCAGCTCTCCTTCAGCAGCCGCGCGAAGTTCTCCACGAGGGCACGCCCCTTCTCCTGACGGCGGATCGGGCACTCATAGAATGTCCACGGAGTGTGCGCACCGGTCGCACAGAATGTGCGACCGGCTCATTCCGCCCCCCGGGGCGTGCCGAGCGGCCCCGGCGTGCGGCACAGTGGTCCGGTGACGGTTGACGAGCTCACCCGCCCGATGTCCCGCCGGACCCTGGGCACCGAGACGTTCCTGGTGCTCGGGCTTTCCCTCGGGCAGTCGGCGATCTACGCGGTGGTGTCGCTGGCCGCCAAGCTGACCGCCGCCGGTCCGCTGTCGAAGCAGACCGCGTCGCTGAACAACTCGCAGTCGGCCCGGCCGTACCTCGACCTGACGTACCAGTTGGTCGGGATCTTCTTCGCGCTGCTGCCGGTGCTGCTCGCCGTACACCTGCTGACCCGCGACCCGGGCGACCCGGCGCGGACGCTCGGGGTGGACCTGCGGCGGCCCGGGTCGGACCTGGCCCGGGGCGCCGGCCTGGCGGCGTTGATCGGCCTGCCCGGGCTGGCGTTGTTCTGGGCGGCGGCGCAGCTCGGCGTCAACGCCACGCTGGTGCCGGCCGCGCTGCCGCACCTGTGGTGGGCGGTGCCGGTGCTGATCCTCGCCGCCGTGCAGAACTCCGTGCTGGAGGAGGTGATCGTGGTCGGCTACCTGGTCACCCGGCTGCGCCAGCTCCGGTGGCGGCTCCCGGCGGTGATCGCGGCGAGCGCGCTGCTGCGCGGCTCGTACCACCTCTACCAGGGCTTCGGCGCATTCCTCGGCAACGCGGTGATGGGTGTGGTCTTCAGCCTCTTCTTCCTGCGTACCCGCCGGGTGGCGCCGCTGATCGTGGCGCACACCCTGCTCGACGTGGTCGCCTTCGTCGGCTACGCGTTGCTGCCGAAGGACTGGTTCAGCTGGCTGTAACCGATTGCGCCGGTCCGATTGCGGCAGCTCGCGCTTTCCGGGGCGGGCGGTAGGCGGTGATCGCGCGGGCGGCCAGCCGTTCGGCGGCCGCCGCGTCACCCGCCGCCGCGGCGAGCACCGCCGCCCCCGGCAGCAGCCGCGACGCCAGCCGTAGGCCCAGCCAGCCGCCGGCCTGCACGGCCAGCGGCGCCGCCAGCCGCCACGCCGCCTCGGCGGCCCGCGGCCACGGCCGTTCCCCCGGCCCGTCGGCCGCCCGGGCCGCGTCCAGGGCCGCGCGGGCGGTCCCGGCGTCCGGGTGGACCTGGGTCAGCACCAGCAGCTCCGCCGCCCGGTCCGGATGCGCCGGGTCGCGGTCGTACGCCGCCGCCAGGTGCAGCACCAGGTTGGCCTGCGTCCAGAGCACCGCCGCCAGCTCGGCCACCGGCGCGAAGAGCCCGGCGCCCGCGGCGACCGCGCCACCGGTCCCGGCCACCCGGATGAACCGCCGGGTGGCCAGCCGGGCCAGCCCGTCCGCGTCCGCATCCGGGTACGCGCCGCGCAGCCCTCCGACCCACTCCCGGGCGCGCGGCCCGAGCGCCTCGACCGCCGCCAGGGCCAGCAGCTCCGGCGCGAAGGCCGGGTGGTCGAGGACGCGCGAGGTGATCGCCCGCCACTCCACCCCGGCGGTACGCCCCGACGCCGGCTCCGCCGCGTCGACCGCCCGTACGACGACCGTGGCCGGGCCCGGACGGGTGGGGAGCGCGGCCCGCGGGCCGCCCGCCCCGGGCGCGGTGGCCTGCTGCGCCGGGCCGGGCTCGGCGCGCCTGCGCGCCGTCGGGCTCGCCTTCCCCGGAACCGCCGTCTTCGCCGGGGCCGCCTTCTTCGCCGGGGGGCGGCGCGTCCGCTTCGGGGCCTCCTCGCCTGTCGCCGACTCCCGCTGGACCGGATCCGGCTCGGGGCCGTCCGGTTCCGCCCGTTGACCCGTCGGGACCGCTCGTGGGCCGGCCCCGGTTGGCGTGTCCTCGCGGTCGGGAGTCCGGCTGGCCCCGGTAGCGGTGCCTTCGGGAGCAGGAGCCGCGGTGGCACCCGTCGCCGTGTCGTCGGCGGAAGGGCTCCGGGTGGCTCGGGTCGCCGTGCCCTCGGCGGTAGGAGACGGGGTGGCCCTGGTTCCGGGACGAGGCCGAGGCGCGGCGGTCCCGGCGGGGCGGGTGTGACCCCCGTCGGCGTCGCCGGCCGACCTGGCCGGGGCGCGGGAAACGACCTGGGCGGGGTCCGGCGGCTGGAAGAGCACGGCCGGCGCGGCCTTCGGTCGCCGCGCCTGGGACTGCGGCGACTTCTCCGGCTCCGGTTGGCGGGCCGGTGGGACGGGCGGCTCGGGCGTGGGCGGCGCGGCGAAGGTCGGCTTCGGGGAGCGGCTCCGCCGGGCACCGGTGGCGGGCTCGGGGCGGGGCGGATCGTTCGGCGGCTGCTCCTGCATATCGATGGAGCGTAGACCCGAGGGTGAGCTGGCACACGTCGGAAACGCAGGGTCGGGGGCCGGTCGGGTAGTCGCTTTGCCCCGGGTGGCTGGGGACCTGTATCCTCGGGCGCGGTGGTCTACGGGCCACCAGGGAGACTTCGCCTAGTCTGGTCTATGGCGCCGCACTGCTAATGCGGTTGGGGTTTTAAAGCCCCTCCCGGGTTCGAATCCCGGAGTCTCCGCGCGAAGGCCGGGTGTGTAAACTGGCCGAGCAGCAAGCGCCCGTAGCTCAATGGATAGAGCATCTGACTACGGATCAGAAGGTTAGGGGTTCGAGTCCCTTCGGGCGCACAGCGGTTGAGCAGGGAAAACGCTCTTCTGGCCATCGACAAACGTCGACCAGGGGGGCGTTTTTCGTGCGCCCATGGGCACGCGCCCGCACGCTGACGCTGCTTCGTCGTAACGGAGAGTCGCCATAAGGCGGCCTCTGGTGATGGGCTGAACGCCGTACCGCGTCCAGGTCCGCGACCCGATCCCGCTGCGACACACGGACCGCCTCAGCGCGGGCGAACTCGAGATGCGCCCGCGCGATGATCAAGGCGTGCCGTGCCCGGTGGATGGCGGGCTTCACTGAACTTGTCAAGGCGGCTCGCAAGCGGGCCGCGCCGACCCCCCATTCAGACCGCTGGGCATTCGTCTACGACCCTGCCCGCTCTCGCCGGTAGCCGGGATGTAGGGCTAGGGCTTCCGCTCGGCGACGTAAGAACCGCGAGCCGGCAGCGTCACGACCAGACCGCGCTCCCGAAGCAGACGGACAGCCGCCCGGACCGTTCCTCGACTGACGCCGTACTCCTGCTGTAGGTGGGTCTCGCTCGGGACTGGCTGGCGCGGCTTGAGTTTCCCGTCCTCGATCTGCTTGGCGAGGAGGTCTGCGAGCTGGATGTAGAGCGCCACCGGGGACATCTCGTCAACCATGAGCCGGACCTTATGGACGCGCAGCCTGAGCAGATCGTAGGGTACGTGCTGCACGTCTAGAACGGGCTGTACGAGTAGGACGAGTTGGCCTACCCTCGGGAGGCGTCCGCAAACTCCCAACCAGGAGGGGGATCTCATGAGGCTCTGGCCGATCAATCGGTGTCCGCTACCGGTCGACCGGACCGGCCCTGCGACTGCCTACCCGAACCGTTCCGGAGCCCTCGGTCCGCAGGCCGCCTCCGAGGTCCAAGCCCACCGCAACACGGGCCGTCCGCATTACTGGGCAATCGAGCCGACGTTGGAGTACCAACGCTCCCCGCTCCTCAACTTTGGGCCAGCAGCACCGCTCTCGGGGTCGGGCCGAGTGATGGGGGAGGAGTTGCTGACGCGAGTCCCGTTCGCAGTCGTCCTCGCCTCGTACTGCATCGAGTTCCACGAGCGGAACCTGTGCACGAAGTGCACCGACTGCGGATGTCCTCGGCTCGATGACGCCGCGCTCACCCTCGACCGCTACCGAGCTGATCGGTTGGAGCGGCACCGGCTCCGTCGGGCGCGCTAAAGCGTCCCCGCGTCTTAAAGATCGCCAGTTCAAGGAGGTCGGGCTCGACGCCGAGGTGCCACGCCGTTTGTCTCATCCAGTGCAGGTAAATCGAATGCCGCTTCGCCGTCGGAAGCCCGGGATGCCAGCCGACAGCCCGGCTCCCGGCTCTCTCGAATCAACCGTTCGGCGGCACACGAGGCCGGTACCACCCGATCTATGCTGCCGAGATCTCCGCGTAGCCCTGATTCAGGAGGACCCGTATTGGGCCGCAGTCTCACCGCCGGCGCTCTCGTGGGAACCGCGACGCTTGCGCTTTCCCTGCTCGTCACGCCGGCTACCCCGGCGACCGCCGTCACGTCGACCGCACCCCGTGAGGTCACGGTCATCCCGCAGAACGAGCCGACCGTGCTGCCGCACGAGGGGTTGGCGTTCGCCGGGAAGACCGGCTTCCTGCACCAGCACAACATGTCCAAGACCTACCTGTGGACCCGGTACGACACCGGCGAAACCGTGGTGGTGGAGGACCTGGACGGGGTCCGCCCTCCCGCCTTGCAGCCGGCTGGCGGCGACAGCGTCTCGATCTGGGAACCGGTGCCCGCCCACCCCACCAACGGCACCATCAACGTGCTCGACCTCAGTGACCAGAGCTGGGAGCAGTGGAAGAAGCCGACCGACGGGAGCCTCTACGCCGTCCAGGGCCGGGACATGCTGGTCCGGCAGGGCGAAAAGCTGGAACTGCGGACGGTCGGCGCGGACGGCACCGTCGTCGCCGCCCGACCCGTGACCGGCTTCCCGGCCGGGATCTACCTCGGCGACCAGGTGTTGGCCGGGGACGGCCGGTCGGTGGTCATCGAGGCCGCCACGATGGAGGCGTACTGGTGGTCGTTGCTGGACGTCGCGACCGGCCGGGTGGTCGAGATTCCGGACGTCGACCTCCAGACGGTGGCGGACTTCAGGCTCTCCGGGGACGCGGTTGCCTGGGTGGGGACCGACGCCTCAGTGCACGCGTACTCCCGCAAGGGGCTGCTGGACGGTACGAATACTGCTGCGAAGGCGGTCACCGCGGGCGATAACCGGTCGCGGCTGGCGGTGTTGGGTGACCGGGTGCTCGCGGTCCTGGACAAGCGCAACGGCAAACGGGAGGGCCCGGCGGTGACGGTGCCGCTCGGCGGCGGCGCCCAGAGCAGTAGCCTGCCACTGGCAGCCCTGGCCATCGACTCCGTGATCCAGGGGCCGGACGGCACCGCGCTGCTCGTCGGCGGGACCGATTCCCGCGACTGGGCGGTGCACCGCTTCACCGCGACGGACGCCGAGCCGACCCACGTGCCGGTGCTGCCGGTACGCGACCCGGTCGGCAACGCGGGGCTGAGCTACCGGCACGGCGTGGTCGCCCACCTCCAGACGCAGGTGGCACCGACGTCGTCGACCACTCAGTACGCCCTGTTCAACCACGCCCTTGCCCCCGACGACGGTTCCGGCAACAGTCGACAGCACTTCCCCTCCGCCGGAGCCCTGCTCACCAACACGGCTCCCTGCACGCCGCAGGTCGCCTGTGTCCGGATGCTCGACGGGGCAGACGGCGGGATGGCGTACCTGACCTACGGGCCGAACGGCGAAACCAGCGTCGCGACGCACACCGTGACCAGCCGGACGACCGCGCTGCCGACCGCCAACGGCCGGCTCGTCGACGCGGACCACCGGTACGCGATCGTCAACGGCGGTTCTCCTGCGCTCCAGTACGTCGTCAACACGAGTGCGAAGACGGTCGAGCGGACGGGCCCGATCACCGGCGCGGGACTCTGGTACGACACCCTCTGGACGGCGACCACGACCGCCGGGCAGCTCCAGCAGATCGGCCTGGGCGGGAACGGGGCTGAGCGCAGCATCTCCACCGGCGTCGCCTGCGTGCCCACCGAGGTGCAGGTCAGCACCCGCTGGCTGTACTGGGCCTGCGGCACCACCGGTCGCGCCGGGGCGTACGACCTGACGCTCAACCGGAACGTTTCCCTCCCCAGCGGCCCGGCCATCCTGGGCGACGGCTTCCTGGTACGGCACGACACCGCCACCGCGAGCCTGCTGCTCACGGACTTCCACGACGGCACCGTGCAACCGACGGTGAAGTTGGCGAACCTGCCCATCGGTGTCCCGGCCGACGGTCGCGGCATCACGTGGACCGTGGACCGGTTGGGCGCCGGGGTGGCGTACGTGGACGGCGCGAACGCGGTGCACGTGCTCGACACCGGCGTCCCGCCAGCCCCGCCGGCTCTCGGGATCACCCAGGTCGGCCGGGAGGCCGCCGCACGGAACGGGGTGTCTTGGGGCGCGTACCTCCGGTTCACCCGGCCGGTCTCGTCCTGGCAGCTGACGATCACCCACAAGGCGACCGGCCGGACGTTCCCCCTCAAGTCCGGTGGGGCCGTTCGCGAGGGCGCCAGCGCGAACTGGGACGGCCGGCTCCCGGACGGCACGATGGCCGCCAACGGCGGCTACCGGTGGACCGTCGCCGGCGGAGTGGACGGCGGTCCCATGGCCACCATCGGGTCCGGCACCGTGCTCGCCGCGTGCGGCACGTTCGAGTACCGCACCTGGGACTGCTACGGGGGTCAGGCGCTGCTCGGCGTGAAGTCCAACGGCGAGGGCCACTGGTACGGCGAGGCGCTGAGCGCCGAGCCACTCGGCCGGCTCTACGACGTCGGCGCCACCGACACCTGGTGCCTGAGTTGCACCGGCACCGCCGGCACCTCGGCCCTCGTGCCCTTCGGCGACTTCAGCGGGGACGGGCTGCCGGATCTGCTGGTCCGGGACGGGAGCGGCAACCTGCGTGCCTACCTCGGCACGGGTCGCAACGGGTTCCCGAAGAGCACCACCAAGTCGATCGCTGTGGGCAAGGGTTGGATGACCTACCGGCTGCTGGTCGCTCCCGGTGACCTGAACCGCGACGGGCGCGACGACCTGGTCGGCGTCGACACCACCGGCAAGCTCTGGCTCTACACCGCCCCCGGCAACGGCGGCTTCAACGCCAGGGTGCAGATCGGCTCGGGCTGGGGGATCTACCCCAAGGTCATCGGGACCGGCGACCTCAACGGCGACGGCAACGGCGACCTCCTCGGCGCCGACAGCGCCGGAGTCCTGTACCGCTACAACGGCGATGGCACGGGCCGTCTCGGCGGCCGGGTCAAGGTCGGCACCGGGTGGAACATCTACAACACCGTCGTACCCATCGGCGACCTCAACCAGGACGGTCGGCACGATCTGCTCGCGCGGGACGGCAACGGCGTCCTCTGGTTCTACGCGGGCCGCGGCGACGGCACCTTCGCCGCAAGGGTTCAGAAAAGCGCCGGCTGGAACATCTACAAGATCATCGTCTGACATCTCCGCATCCTGGGCCGCCCCCGGACGCTCCGGCGTCCGGGGGCGGTCGTTCTATCTGAGGTGGAAGACGTGGACCATGTGTGGTGTGTCGGCGAGGGTGTGTGGCGCTAGTGCGTGGTAGGCCCAGACGTGGACCCATGCGTTGCCGGTTCGCACGGTGAGGACGGTCTTGAACATTCCCGGTGCGAAGTAGGTCAGCAGCAGGAAGACGATCGACAGGGCGGCGTTGCGGGGCGAGTTGAAGACGGTCCACGCGTCCCAGACATGCAGCGCGGTATACGTGAGGCCGCCCAGGATCACCGTGGTCGCGGTCGACCCGGTGAGTCGGAGAAAGCGGGGCACCAGGATCGCGTAGATGAAGATCATGGCGGGTAGCACGGCGCCGGCGAGATACAGCGTCAAGGTGAGGGGGAGCCCGAGTATGAGTTGACCGGCGGTGAGGTCGAAGATCTGCGGATCGAGCGCGGCGATCTGGACGACTGATTCGATTACCAGGATCACGCCGATGAGGACGGCGTCGGCGCGGCGGTTGCTCGAGCGAAGGCTGAGCGCCTCGGCGGAGTAGCGCCGCCGGAAGAACAGGAGTGGAACCACCGCGTAGACGACGAGGTTGTAGGCGGCCCAGGCGATGGACTCGGCGGGGCTGACGTGTTCATGTGTTCCGTAGATCGAGCCGGCGAGGTGAAGGCCGAATGGGTGCCATCCGGCGAGCCGCGCGAGGACGAAGCCGAGCCCCAGTCCGCCAGCCCCGTAGAGAAGCAGGAGCAGCGTTTCGCGGGCGGCAGCCGAGCGCTCCGGCGCGCGGTCGGCGAGGTTGGGCAGGGTCCTTCTGCGGGTGAGCCAGTAGGCCAGCGCGGTGAGTAGGAGCACCTCGAGGAGGGCCAGGTTGGCGTCCACCAGTCGGTCGACCGGAGTCCGTGCCGCAGCGGTCGGCCAGTCGAACGGCAGCGCGTCTCCCGCCACGGCGAGGACCACCGCGTTGGCGGCGAGCCAGCCCAGGGCCGCGAGGTGGACGCTGCGTTGGCGGAGCAGTGCGGCAAGGCCACGGCGGGCCGGTCGTGGCTGCGCTTCAGGGTTTTGGATGAGCGTCACTGTGTCTCCGAGCGCTTTCGTAATACGACTGTGCCAATACGAGGTAGGCTAGCACGGCTGTGCTATAAAAGACCGGTGCCCAAAGTTGTGGACGCGATAGAACGCCGCCGAAAGCTCGTCGAAGCGGTACTGCGGGTGATCCGCCGCGACGGTCTGGAGCAGGCCTCGGTCCGCAACGTCGCCCGTGAGGCAGGCCTGTCGATGGGCTCGCTACGCCACTACTTCGCGAGTCAGTCCGAACTCATGGCGTTCGCGTTCCGGACAGTCATCGACCGGATCGAGTCCCGCCTCGCCACGTTGGAGCCCGAGCCCGACCCGAGACGAAGAGCAGAGCGCGTGCTGGCTGAGCTGCTTCCACTCGATGACGAACGGCGCGTCGAGAACGAGCTCTGGCTGGCCTTCACCTCCCGAGCCCTGGTCGACCCGGCGCTGCGGGAGCTGCGCGACGAGGGATACGACGCGTTGCGGGCCGGCTGCCGAGCGATCCTCACCGACCTCTCGGCTGCCGGTCTGGCGCCGACCGACATAGACGTTGAGACCGGACGGCTGCACGCCCTGCTCGACGGCCTCGCCGTGCATGCGGCGATCCGGCCCGACATCCACACCGCCCATTCATTGAAAGCCGCTATCGCACGTCACCTCGACGCCCTCGCGCGCGAGGCCACCGCTGCCCGTGCCCCCACGGAAAGCGCGCTCTCCCGTACGGTGCGCTGATGCGTCACCCAGTACTCCTGACCCTGCTCCTGCCGCCGCTGCTCGTCGCCGGCTGCACGTCTGACCCGGCGGGCCCGGCGGTCGACTCCTCGTCCCCCTCGGCCAGCCCGAGCCCGACCGTGCCGGCGGTCGACTACACGGCCTGGCGGGCCGGGAACTCGACCCCGGTGGCCGACCCGATCTACCCGGCCCGCGGCACGACTGCGCTGGACGTCCTGCACTACGGCCTGGCCCTCGAGTGGGCGCCACCGACGAAGACCCTCGCCGGCACCGCCACCCTGCGGATCCGCCCCACGAAGGACGCGCCCAGCCTCGTCCTCGACTTCATGCCGTACCAGGTGGACGGGGTGACGCTGGACGGCACGTCGGTCACCGGCACGGTGGCGAAGGAGAAGCTGACCGTCGCCGCCCCGGTCACCGCCGACAAGCCGGTCACCCTGGTGGTGAAGTACCACGGCAGGCCGAAGACCACCCCGATGCCGTCGCACCGCAAGGATGTGGAGGCCTTGGGGCTGACCGTCACCAAGGAGGGCGGCCTCTGGACGATGCAGGAGCCGTTCGGGGCGTTCACCTGGTACCCGGCGAACGACATGCCGTCCGACGAGGCGCTCTACGACATCGAGGTCACCGTGCCGCCGGGTTGGTCCGCGATCGCCAGCGGCACCCCCGCCGCGCAGTCCGGCACCACCTTCACCTACCGCAGCGCCGACCCGGTGGCGGCGTACCTGACCACCCTGGCCGTCGGGAAGTATCAGAAGCTGACCGTCAAGGGCCCGCACGGCCTCCCGCTGACGTACTGGTACCGCAAGGGCACCGACGACAAGCTGCTGCCGTACCTGAAGAAGTCCCCGCAGTACATCGCCTGGCTGGAGAAGCGGTTCGGGCCGTACCCGTTCCCGACCGGCGGGGTCGTGGTGGTGGACTCGGAATCCGGCATGGAGACCCAGCAGATGATCACCATGGGCCGGAAGATCGAGAACACCAAGGCGCGGCGGGACCGCTGGGGCATCGACCTGCTCCACGAGTACGCCCACCAGTGGTTCGGCGACTCGGTCACCCCGACCACCTGGACCGACCTGTGGCTCAACGAGGGCTTCGCCACCTACGCCCAGGACCTCTACACCCAGGAGACGATGAAGTTCAGCGAGGCCAGCCTGGACCGGTATGTGCGCCAGGCCGACGCCGCGCTGCGCAAGAAGCTGGGCCCGCCCGGCAAGCCCAACCCGAAGAACTTTGCCGAAGGCAACGTCTACCTCTGCCCGGAGGCCATGTTGCGGGAGATCCACAACCTGATCGGTGACAAGAAGTTCTTCGCGCTCGCCACCGCCTGGGTGCAGGAGCAGAAGAACACCCAGCAGGACCGGGCCTCGTTCATCGCCTTCGTGAACAAGCAGACCGGCCGGGACCTCACCAAGCTGATCAACACCTGGCTGGACTCGAAGACCACCCCGAAGTCCATCGTCAACTGAACCCGGACACACCCGAGGCCCGGGCCGCCGTGTCCACCATCAGGTGGGTCACGGCGACCCGGGCCTCGTCGTACGTCAGTCCGCGGTGACGGTGAAGACCAGCGGCCCGTTCGGCGCTGGGTTGCCGGCCCCGTTCGGGTAGCCGATCAGGGTGCTGTTGCCGGCCGCGTCGGTCAGGGTCACCCCGACGGTGTACGTGCCGGGCGCCAGGCCGTTCGTCCGGATCGTTCCGGTGTACTCGCCCGTCGGGAGCGGCGAGACACCGCCGTACCCCCCGGAGACCGAGCGGCCCTCCGCGTCGTACATGGTGACCGACATGCCGTCGACCGGCGCGCCGGTGGTGTCGGTGACGGTCACGTAGACGCCGATCGCGTACGGCAGGTTGCTCGCCGACGCCGTGGTCTGGCTCAGCCGGGCCGACGAGATCACCGGCCCCGTGGTGTCCGCCACCCGGGTGGCGGTGAGGTCCAGCGCCGGGGCGGCGTAGTCGCTGCCGTAGACGGCCGCGTTGCCCGCGCCGTCGGTGAGCACGAGGCCGGTGATCTGGCAGCGGCCGCTGGTGGTCAGCATCCGCACCGGGATCGAGGCGGTCCCGTCGGCCGCGACGGTCGGCGTGGTCGTCGCGGGGAAGCAGCCCTGCGCCTGCGCGGTGAGCGAGGCGACGCCGCCCAGGGCGCCGACGGGCCGGACGCTGAGGGTCAGCGTCCGCTCCTCCCGCCAGTTGTCCACCTCGGCCGGGGTGAGCGCGAAGTCGGTGCCGCTGAGCACATCGTTGCGGGTGACCCGGATCGGCGACTCCGGCACGTCGGTGAGCTCACGGGTGTTCCCCGCACGGTCGGCGAGCACCAGCTTGTCCACGATCCAGGTGCCCGACGGGCTGCCGGCCGGCAGCTCCGCGGCGACGTCCTCGCAGAAGACGTAGTAGTTGATGTCCCAGACCTGCGAGGGCCCGCAGTACGGGGCGTACTCGCCGGTGTAGGTGAGCGTCACGGGGGTGGTGACCCGCGCGCCGCCCGGCCCGGCCAGGACCACGTCGGCCTTCCAGAACCCGGACTCCGGGTCGGTCGCGGCGAGTGCGTAGTGCAGCTTCACGCCGGAGCCGTCGTCGTAGACCGCGTCGGGCTGCTGCCCCTTCCGGCCGAACTGGTCCAGCTCCGGCGCGGTCGAGTCGGCCAGTTCAGTGACCGCGAGGTCGGCGTCGTACTTGGCGAGCGCCTTGCCGGAGATGGTGCCGGTGGTGCCCTTGTCGTCCTGCCCGGTGATCCGGGTGACCCGCCAGGTGGCGGCGACGGCCGGGCCGTACTGCGGCACGACGAACTCGTACGAGTAGGTGGAGCTGCGGGCCGTGCCGCTGGTCGCGTAGACCAGCGCCGTCGCGTCGGTGCTGAGCGAGTAGTGCACCGGCAGTTCCGGCCCCACCGGGGTGGTGCCGACGAAGCGCTGCAACCAGGTGACGCCGTGCACCTGGGTGGCGGTGCTGCTGGTGTCGGCCACCGTCCAGGTCAGGTTGACCGTGCCGGGGCCGGCGGTGGTGTCGACCTGGTCGGCGGAGAAGGAGATCGCGGAGAAGGTGATCCGCGGCGTGGACGCGGCGGCGGCCGGTCCGGTCAGGCTGCCGGCGGCGAGCGCCGCCGCCAGGGGGGTCACGAGCAGAGCGCGCAGGGCGGAGCGGGCCCTCTGTGGAGCCAAGATTTCCCTCCTTGGGGGATGTCCGACGGCCCGGAGAAACGGGCGTGGTGCCGGTGCTCGATGGGCGCCGGGGCAGCTCAGATTAGCGGCGGGCGCGGGTCGTCGCTGCCCCGTGGCGATCGTCCGTCCGGCTGAATCCGCGCGGTCCGCGCGGCGCCACCGGCCCTGCCAGGGTCACGGCCTGGCGATGCATGCGCGCGTGGTGGCCGACGACTTTCCGGCGACCCTGCGCGCCAGCGTCACATCCGCTCCGGGGTGCGGATGCCGAGCAGGTGCAGTCCCTGGCCCAGCACCCGGGCGGTCAGGTCGCAGAGCACCAGCCGGCTCTCCCGCACCGGCTCGTCGGCGCGCAGCACCGGGCAGCGTTCGTAGAACGCGCTGAACGCGGTGGCCAGCCGGTGCAGGTAGCCGGCCAGCTGGTGGAACTCCAGGCTCCGCTCCACCTGGCCGACCACCGCGCCGAAGCCGACCAGCTCGAACGCGAGCGCCCGCTCCGCCGGCTCGGCCAGCGAGACGCCCGCGCCCGGCCGGGCCGCCACGCCGGCCCGCCGGAAGATCGACCGGATCCGGGAGTACGCGTACTGCAGGTAGGGCGCGGTGTTGCCGTCCAGCGACAGCATCCGCTCCCAGTCCAGCACGTAGTCCCGGTGCCGGTCGCTGGAGAGGTCGGCGTACTTGATCGCGCCGATGCCGACCGCCCGGCCCACCTCGGCCGCCTCCTCGTCGCCCAGCTCCGGGTTCCGGCTCCGGGTGAGCGCGGTGGCCCGGGCCACCGCCTCCTCGAGCAGGCCGACCAGCTTCACCGACTCGCCGGTCCGGCTGCGCAGCATCCGCCCGTCCGGCCCCAGGATCGAACCGAACCCGACGTGCTCCGCCCGCGC
Source organism: Micromonospora sp. RTP1Z1 (assembly GCF_033804685.1). NCBI lineage: Bacteria > Bacillati > Actinomycetota > Actinomycetes > Micromonosporales > Micromonosporaceae > Micromonospora > Micromonospora sp. RTP1Z1. The sequence continues at coordinate 4,100 of NZ_JAPFQV010000005.1, read as the reverse complement.
CGGCGGGGTCAGCCAGCCGGCCTGTTCCGCCACCGCGTACACCATCTCGAAGTGCCGTCGCTGCGGCAGGCCGACCACGTAGAGCAGCCGGGTGGCGCCCAGCTCGCCGGCGCGGTGCCGGACCGCCGCCAGGTCGGTGGCCGGGTAGCCGTACCCGCCGTCGGACTTGCGGACGATCAGCGGCAGCGGTTCCCCGTCCCGGCCGACCGAGCCGGGCGGGAAGACGCAGGCGGCGCCGGCGCTCTCCCGGAGCAGCCCGAGCCGGTTCAGCTCCGCCACCACCGGGGCGAGCAGGTCGTTGTAGCTGCTCTCGCCACGGAAGTCCCGGTCGGTCAGGGTCACGTCGAGCAGGTCGTAGACGGTCAGGAAGTAGCGTTCGGACTGCGCGACGAGGAGCCGCCAGAGCCGCAGCGTCCCCTCGTCGCCGCCCTGCAACGCCACCACCCGCAGTCGGGACCGCTCCCGGAACGCCTCGTCGGCGTCGAACTTCGCCCGGGCCGTCCGGTAGAACGAGTCCAGGTCGCCCATCGACAGCTCCTGCGTCGCCTCGGCCTCGCCCAGGTCGACCAGGTGCTCGATCAGCATCCCGAACGGCGTGCCCCAGTCGCCGAGGTGGTTGGCCCGGACCACCCGGTGCCCGAGCCACTCCAGCAGCCGGGCCGCCGCGTCGCCGATCACCGTCGTGCGCAGGTGCCCGACGTGCATCTCCTTCGCCACGTTCGGCGCCGAGTAGTCGACCACGATCGTCTCCGGCGCGGCGCTGGCCGGGACGCCGAGCCGCGGGTCGGTGGCCAGCGCGGAGACCAGCCCGCCGAGGGTCCGCTCGGCGACGGTCAGGTTGATGAAGCCGGGTCCGGAGACCTCCGCCGCCGAGCAGAGGTCCGCCAGCTCCGCGCGCTCCAGGACCTCCGTCGCGATCGACCGCGGCGGCCGGCCGAGCCGGCGGGCCAGTGCCAGCGCCGCGTCGGACTGGAAGTCCGCGCGCTGGGAGCGCCGCACCACCGGGTCCACCGGTACGCCGGCCACCGCCGAGAACGCCGGCGCCAGCCGGTCGGTCAGCAACTTCTCCAGATCCATGGGTACGCCGATCTTGCTCGGATCCGTCTCACGCGGATCTCCGGACGGGGATGCGGGCGGACCGAGGACGATCGGCGAAGACCGGCGGCTCGATCCGCCGGTCGCAGGAAGGATGTGCTCAGCGCAGGCGGTCGACGGATCGCCGGCGTCGCGCCGCACCGACCGACACGTCGCAGGACGTCGGTGCGAGGGTGCGGGAGCTGGTCACGGGAGCAGCCTAACCGGCCGGCCCGGGTCCGGCGCAAGACCGTTCCCGGGCCGGCTGTTCGCGTACCCGGAAGGTCAGGCCGGCGTGGCGGCGGCCTTGCGGTACCGCTCGGCCCGCCGTCGCACCTGGCTGTACGCGCTGGTCAGACCCATCGCCCGGCGGACCCCGACCAGGGTCCGGCGCACCTCGGCCTGGGTCCGCTCGGTGCCCTCGAAGATCAGCTGGTCGACCAGGCCGCGCTCGGCCTCGAACCGGGCCCGGCGCTCCCGGATCGGGTCGAGGAAACGGTTGAGCGCGACCGCGAGCTCCTCCTTGACCTGGACGTCACCGATCCGACCGGCCCGGTAGCGCTCCTTGAGCTCCGCCACCCGGGCCCGGTCCGGGTTGAACACGTCGTGGTACGCGAAGACCGGGTTCCCGTCCACCGTTCCGGGCACGTCCGCGCGGACCCGATTCGGGTCGGTGTACATCCGCATCACCGTGCGGCGGACCGTCGCCGGGTCGTCGGAGAGCACGATGGCGTTTCCCTTGCTCTTGCTCATCTTGCCCTGGCCGTCCGTGCCGACCAGGGTGGGCGTCTCCGACATGATCAACTCGGGCACCGGGAAGACCTCGCCGTAGAGGTGGTTGAACCGACGGGCGATCTCGCGGGTCACCTCGACGTGCGCCGCGTTGTCCTTTCCCACCGGGACGACCTGCGCCTTCACGCAGAGGATGTCGGCGGCCTGGAGGACGGGATAGCCGAGCAGCCCGTACGGCATCTCCTCCTTGCCAGCGTCCCGGGCCATCTCCTTCAGCGACGGGACCCGTTCCAGCCGGGGCACCGTGACCAGGTTCTGGAGGAGGGTGTTCAGGTCGCCGACCTCGGGGATCGCCGACTGCAGGTAGAAGGTGGCCCGGTCCGGGTCGACGCCCGCGGCGAGGATGTCGGTGACCATCTCGCGGGCGTTGCGGGTGACCTGCTCGATGTCCCCGCGGGTGTTCTTCGTGGTGAGCATGTGCAGGTCGGCGATGATGAAGAAGCTCTCGTACCGCTGGTGCAGCTGCACCAGGTTTGGGAATGCTGCCGACGTAGTGGCCGAGGTGCAGCCGCCCGGTCGGGCGGTCGCCGGTGAGCATTCGTGGTGCGGACATGGTGATACCCCATTCGTGCCGAGGAGAACGGTGGAGGGACGCGCGGGCGCGCGGAGAGACCCGGGGCGGGCCCGGATCAGTGCGGTCGGCTCGTCAGAGCGCGAACCGCCATCGCCCGCCGGCGCGGTACCGCAACCCACCGGCACGGAGTACGTCGAGGATCTGCTCCCGACCGTCGTCGACGCGGAGCGGGAGAACCGGAGCGGCAGCCGCCGGGAGACCGTGGACGGTCTCCGGGGCGCTGGTGCTCGGCCGGACCATGGCTCCACGGTAGCCGGCCGGTCGTCCGCTCGGGGGTCAGCCCTGGCGGCTGGGTTACGCGACGGTCGACCAGGACCCGATCCGCAACACCGACATCGGGGAGCGGCTCGGCACCGTCTACCTGCTGCACGGCGGCATCGTCACCTGCTTCTGACCGTTCCCCGCCGGGCGGCCCCGGTACGGGCCTCGCCGTCGGGCCCTGACCTGCCCCGCTGGCATACTGACCAGCCATGGTGCTGTCACGTGGCTGGTCGCTCTTCCTGGTCGGGGTCGGGGTCTGGACCTGGGTGATCTGGCCGCGGTTCGCGGTGGCCATCTGGAACGACCCGCGCGCCTGGTCGACCGGCACGGTCGGCGAGGGCTCCGCCACCGCCTTCCTCTGGGTGCACGCGCTGCTGATCGCCGCGTCGCTGGCCATCGGCTCCACCGTCGGCGTGCTCGGTGTCCGGGGCTGGCTGGCGGCCCGCCGGCGCGCCGGTCGTCGGTCCGCCTGACCGAACGCTCCCGGCTTCCCCCGGTCGACGCCGTCGGAGGACCGGTTGACCGCCGGGCGGCATGTGGGACATCCGGTCCACGCTGCTGAAGGCGGCGCCCCGCTCGTCATGCCGGACCGGCCGTGCGGTGAGGGCTGCGCTTCCCCTGTTTGCGGGCCCTTCGGCCCCCGAGCCTGGGCCACGGCCCGCCCGCGACCGCCCCTGACCAGCGGAAATAGGCTATGGGTGATGATGTGACGCGGGACGCCACCCACGGATTTGACGATCAAACCCGCAGACGCGTAACTTTCTCTCTGCCAGCGCGGAACGGGGCAAACAGGACGAAAGACCTGAAGCTCCGAACCGGACTGGCGCCGGGTCAGACAGGGGTTCGCCCCTCGACGACACGGTCCGGGCGGGGCTCGACGGATCGGCCGCGAGGCGGATTTGGCGGAGCGGAAGCGACCGGGTAAGGTTCTCGATCGGCAGGGAAACGGGCGAGCTCGCGGGAGACTGCGGCGGCCGTCCTGCCGAATCCGATGACCAAGCGCAGCGGTTCGCTGCTGTGCGTGTTCAGCGGCGCCAACCCGTACGAAGCGTGACAGGCCGGGACACACCGGTTGACACGGGGAAAACGGTGAGGTAACGTAGTAAAAGTGCCCGGCGCGAGAGCGGCGGGGATTGTGTACGAAATACCCCGGGTTGGGGGCTCCACTTGGTGGGGTTTCTGGGCGGTGTGTGGTTGTTCTTTGAGAACTCAACAGGGTGCTTGATAAGCCAGTGCCAAATTGATTTATACCCCGGACTGGTGGGTCCTTCCTTTGGGAGGGTTTGCTGGTTTGGATTCCTTTGGCAACACTTTTTGTTGTCGGGATGACTGTTTCAACAAGTTTTTGTTGGAGAGTTTGATCCTGGCTCAGGACGAACGCTGGCGGCGTGCTTAACAC